>NZ_JBHYXZ010000116.1:0-20191 GCF_042752395.1 Actinosynnema sp. NPDC059335
GGCGTCGGTCCGGACAGCCGGACCGCCACCGCTGACCACGGCCGTGTTCCTGTTCCCCGGCCAGGGCGTGCTGCGCGACGCGGCGGGCGCGGCGGCGCACCGGTTGTTGGACGGGTTCCGCGCGCACTTCGACGCGATCGCCGACGCCGTCCGCGCCGCGCACGGCGTGGACCTCACGCCCGTGGTGTCCGACGCCGGCGACCCGCGGTGGTTCGAGCACACCGTGCACCAGCAGCTCGGGCTGTTCGCGCTCGGCTGCGCCCTGGGCCGCCAGCTCGCCGACTGGGGCGTGCGGCCGGCTGCGTTGTTCGGCAACAGCGTGGGCGAGTACGCCGCCGCCGTGCTGGCCGGGCTGTGGACCCCGGAGGACGCCGCGAACCTGGTCCACGAGCGGGCCGCGGCGATGTGGCGGACCGAACCGGGGCTGATGGCGGCCGTGGACGCGTCGTGGGACGAAGTGCTCCCCCGGTTGGAGGGCCACGACGGCGTGTCCGTCGCCGTCGCCGGACCCGGCCGGACCGTGCTCGCGGGGCCGCCGCGGGCCGTGCGGGCGCTGCTCGACGGCGACGACCTGCGCGGCTTCGCGGTGCGGCCGCTGGCGACCGCCAGGGCGTTCCACACACCCGCGATGGAACCCGCCGCCGCCGCGCTCGCCGCGCTGGTCGCCGCGACCCCGGCGACACCGCCCACCGTGCCGATGATCTCCAACGAGACCGGCGACTGGGCGGGCGCGGTGACCACACCGGAGTACTGGACCAACCAGATGGTGCGCCCCGTCCGCCTCGACGACGGCGCGCGCACGCTGCTCGCCGCGGGCCACCACACGTACCTGGAGCTCGGGCCCGGGGCATCCATGTCGGCCGCGCTGCGCCGCCACCCCGACTGGTCGCCCGAGCACGGCGCGATCCCGCTGCTGGGCGGCGAGCGCGACGTACTGCGCGCCCTGGCGGCGTTGTGGGAGCGCGGCGTGGACCGGGCGTTGGAGCACACCGACGACGGCTCGTGGCGTCGCTCGCTGCCCACCCACCCGTTCACCGCGGTCGACCCGGACCGCGGCGGAGCACCGCGCCCGCGCGTCGTGGTCACCGCGCGGCGACCCGGCGCGCTGGCCGACATCTGGACGTCCGCCCTCGGCGTGGCGTCCGTGTCGGACACCGACGACTTCCGCGCGCTGGGCGGCGACTCGCTGATGCTGGTGGACCTGCTCGCCCGCGTCCGGGAACGCACCGGCCGGACCGTCGCGTCGGCCGAGTTCCAGGCCGAGCCGACGTTCGGCGCGCTGACCCGCCTGGTCGGCGCGGAACCACCGCCGGGCGTGGTGGCGTTCGGCGCGGAACGGTCGGGCGACCCGCTGTTCCTCGTCGCCGACGCGACCGGCGCGGTCGAGGGCTACCGCGCCCTCGCCGACCTGCTGGACGTGCCCGTGCACGGCCTCGAACCCGTCGACCCCGCGCCCGACGTGGCCGCCTTGGCGGCGCAGCACGTGCGACGCCTGCGGGCGGTGCGGCCGGACGGCCCGTACACCGTAGGCGGCTGGTCGTTCGGCGCGGTCGTCGCCCACGAGGTCGCGTGCCTGCTGCGCGCCGACGGCGCGGAGGTGGACCTGCTGGTGTGCCTGGACGGGTACGTCCCCGTCGCCGGGCGACCGCTGGCGACCGACCCGGCCCACCTCCTCGGCCTCGCGCGCACCTTCGTGGGCGCGGCGACCGGGCTGGACGCGTTCGGCCGCCGCCTGCGCCGCGCCCCGGCCGTGCGCCGGCGGTTCCTGGCCACCGTCGCCGCGCTGCCCCGGCACCGGCCCGGCCGCCCCGACTTCCCGGTCGCCGTGTTCCTCGCGCGCGGCGACGGACGTGACGTCCGACGCCTGCGCGAGGTCTACGGGACCGGCGTCCAGGTCCACCCGGTGGGCGGAGACCACTGGTCGATGCTCGCCGACCCGCACGTCCACCGGCTCGCGGCACGGCTGCGCTCGGTGCTGCACACCAGGGAGTCCCGATGACCGAGAGCGTGGAGCAGGGCACCGCACCGCCGGTTCCGCTGCGCCGCAACGTGAACTTCCAGGCGCTGTGGACCAGCGAGTCGTTCGCCGCCGTCGCCAAGGAGACCGCGGAGTTCGCCTACCCGCTGCTGATCCTGGCCACCACCGGCTCGGCGCTGTTCGCGGGCACGGTGGCGTCGGCCCAGGTGGTGGTCGCGGGCCTGGTGTCCATCCCGGCCGGGCGGCTCGCCGACCGGTTCGACCGCAGGCTGCTGATGATCGGCTGCAACCTCGCGCGGGTGGTGCTGCTCGGCCTGTTCGCGCTGCTGATCGCGACGGACCTGGTCACCTTCCCGCTGGTGCTGCTGATCTCCACCGCCTCCGCGGTGTTCCTCAGCCTGTCCCAGCCGGCGGGCATCGCCGCGATCAAGGCGCTGGTGCCGCCCGAGCAGGTGTCGACGGCCATCTCGCAGAACCAGATCCGGTTCTTCGGCGCGACGCTCGTCGGCCCGCCCATCGGCGGCGCGCTGTTCGGCCTCGGCCGGGCCTTCCCCTATTTGGGCGCGGTGTTCGGGTTCCTCGTCTCCACCCTGCTGCTGCTGGTGATCCGCAAGCCGATGCAGGCCGAGGCCACCACGCACGACGACGGGAAGCGGCACGCCAAGGAGGGGTTCCGGTTCATCCGCCGCAACCCGATCCTGCTGATGATGCTCATCTGGGTCATGTGCTCGAACATGGTCTTCAACCACACGGGCCTGTTCATCGCGCTCGCCGCGACCGCCCACGACACCGACACGGCCTCCGCCGTGACCGGCGCGGCGGTGGCGTTCGCGGGCGGCGGCGGCCTCATCGGGTCGCTGGTCGCGTCCTGGGTGCACCGGCACGTCCCGCCGCGCGTGATCATGCTGTACGCGGCGTGGGTCGGGCCGGTCGCCGCGCTGCTGCTGGCGTTCACGCCGCCGCTGATCGTGATGGGCGTGGTCATCGGGTTCGTGTTCCTGCGCGCCCCGATCGTCGGCTCGCTGTTCCTGTCGTACGTGACCGTGCTCGCGCCGGACAAGCTCCAGGGCCGCGTGCTGGGCGCGGTGTTCTTCCTGACCATCATCGTGCAGCCGCTGGGGATCTTCCTGGTGGGCACGATCTTCGACCTGGCGGGACCGGTCGGGGTGTTCCTGTTCATCCTCTCGATCGCCACGCCCGCCGCGCTGACCACCCTGACCAGGACGATGCGGACCCTGCCCCGTCCCGCGGAACTGGAGGAATCGGTGTCATGACCGCAACCGGGAAGATCACGGCGGGGGAGCCCGCGGTGCGGGTGCTGCCCCCGGAGTTCTTCAACGACCCCGGCGACGACCGGCACGGCTGGGAGGCCGCGCTCCGGGCGGACGGCCCCGTCCACCGGATCGACTACCCGCCGGGCGCCGAGGCCTACATCGTCACCGACTACGAGACCACGCTGAAGGCGTTCACCGACCCGCGCCTGTCCAAGAGCGTGGACGCCGCGCCCGCGTGGTTCCGCGAGCAGCTGCGCGACGCCAGCCCCGTGCTGATCCGCAACATGATCACCGCCGACCCGCCGGACCACACCCGGCTGCGCAAGCTGGTCAGCCGGGCGTTCACCGCCCGCCGCATGGAGCTGCTGCGCCCGCGCGTCCAGCAGATCACCGACGACCTCATCGACGACTTCCCGGAGTCCGGCGAGGTCGACCTCATGGGCTTCGCCTACTCCCTGCCGATGCGCGTCATCAGCGAGTTCCTCGGCGTCCCGGACGAGGACCGGCCGCAGGTCCAGCAGGACGTGGTGATGCTCAGCGAGGCGCCCTACCCGGACGAGGAGCGCAACCGGCTGCTGCGCGTGGCCAGCGACAAGATCGAGCGGTACCTGCTCGACCTGCTCGCCGCCCGACGCGCGCGACTGGGCGACGACCTGGTCAGCGACCTGATCCGGGCCGCCGACGAGGACGACGTCTTCGAGGAGTCCGAACTGGTCTCGACGCTCGTCCTGCTGATCATCGCCGGGCACAAGACCACGGCGAACCTCATCGGCAACGGCACCCAGGCGTTGCTCCAGCAGCCCGACCAGCTCGCCCTGCTGCGCGCGGACCCGTCGCTCGCCCCGTCGGCGGTGGAGGAGTTCCTGCGGCTCGACTCGCCGGTGTTCCGCGGGACGCTGCGCATCGCCACGGAGGACATGGAGCTGGGCGGGCAGCACATCCCGAAGCAGAGCTTCGTGCACCTCATGCTCGGGTCGGCCAACCGCGACCCGCGGGTGTTCGAGGACCCGGACCGGCTGGACATCCAGCGCAAGGTCAACAAGCACTTCGCGTTCGGGCACGGCGCGCACTTCTGCGCCGGCGCGCCGCTGTCGCGGGTGGAGGGCTCGGTCGTGTTCCCGACGATGCTGCGCCGCCTGCCCGGTCTGCGGCTGGCGGTCGCCCCGCGCGACCTGGACTGGGTCTTCGACAACTCCACCAGCCGCGGCCTGCGGTCCCTGCCGGTCGCCTACGACGAGAGGCTGCCCCGATGACCGGCGCCGGAGAGCCCACCACGCTGGTCTGCCTGCCGTTCGCCGGGGCCGGCGCGTCCTTCTACCACCCCTGGTCGCGGTTCGCGGGCGACCGGCTGCGCGTCCTGCCCGCCCGGCTGCCGGGCCGGGAGCGGCTGATCGACGTCGAGCCGCACCGCGACGCGCACGTCGCCGCGGCCGCCCTGCTCACGCAGGTGGTGGCGGACCTGGGGGACGCCAAGCGGGTCGCGCTGTTCGGCCACAGCCTGGGCGCCGTGCTCGCCTACGAGCTGGCGCACCGGCTGCTCGACGTGCCGGGCGTGGAGGTGGTGCGGCTGTTCGCCAGCGGCTCCCCGCAACCGCACGTGCAGCGCGATCGCCGCGCCACCGGGCTCGACGACGACGAGTTCGTGCGGCGGGTCAGGGAGTTCGCCGGGTTCAGCGACGACGCGCTGGACGACCCGGAGATGCGCGAGCTGATCCTGCCGACGCTGCGCGCGGACGTGGAGATGCACGAGGGCTACGTGCCGTCCACGACGGACCCGCTGCCCGTGCCGGTGACCGCGCTGCGCGGCGCGGACGACGAGCTGGTGACCTCCGCCGAGGCCGCCGGGTGGGCGACCGTGACCACGGCCGGGTTCGAGCTGGTCGAGCCGCCGGGCGGGCACATGTACCTGGCCGACGCGGGCGAGCGCCTGGTCCACCTGGTGGACCGGGCCGTGAACGAGGGGTGAGGACGTGCGGCTGAGCGGCAAGGCGGTGCTGGTCACGGGCGCGGCCCGCGGCCTGGGTCGCGCCACCGCGCTGGCCTGTGCCGCCGAGGGGGCCGACCTCGTGCTGCTGGACGTGGCCGCGGACGTGCCCGGCGTGCCGTACCCGCTGGGCACGCCGGGCCAGCTCGCGCACACCGCCGAGCGCTGCCGGGCCGCGGGGGCGGCGGTGCTCGCGCACGCCGCCGACGTGCGGTCCACGGCCGACGTGCAGGCGGCGGTGGACGTGGCGCTGGACCGGTTCGGGCGGCTCGACGTCGTGGTGAACAACGCCGGCGTCGCCGCCCCGGCGGGCAAGCCGGTGCACGAGATCGGCGAGGACGAGTGGTCCCTGATGCTCGACATCGACCTGACCGGCGCGTGGCGGGTGATCCGCGCGGTCGGCAAGCACATGGCGGCCGCGCGGTCGGGCAGCATCGTCAACATCTCCTCCACGGCCGGCCTGGTGGGGTACCGGCACTTCGCCGGCTACGTCGCCGCCAAGCACGGCGTGATCGGGCTGACCAAGGCGGCGGCGCTGGACCTCGCCCCGATGAAGGTCCGGGTGAACGCCGTGTGCCCCGGCTCGGTGCGCGACGACAACGAGGTGGAGGGGCGGATGCTCGCCGAGATCGCCCGCGCCCTGGACGTGCCGGTCAGCGAGCACGAGCAGGCGTTCACGACGGCGCAGCCGATGAACGCGCTGGTGGAACCCGCCGACGTGGCCGCGGCGGTGGTGTACCTGGCGTCCGACGAGTCGCGGCACGTGACCGGTGCGGTGCTCGCGGTCGACGGTGGCTTCAGCGCCCGATGACGGGGACGGGGGAGTGGTGATGGCGGTGCACGCGGTGGCCGTGCCGGTGGACGTGGACGCGGCCGAACTGGCGGCGCGGGTGCGCGCCCGCGTCGGCGCCCGGCTGTGGGTGGACGACGTGCCCGCCGGGGAGTTCGACCGGCGGCGGTCGGCGGAGCTGGCGCGCCCGACCGACGACGTGCGGTGCGTGCTCGTGCGCTCGGGCGAGAGGGCGTCCCTGGTGGTCGCGGCCCGCCGGGACCTGCCGGTGCTCGCCCTCGCGGCGGCGCTGCTCGACCCGTCGGCGGAGCTGCGCTGGGAAGGCCGGGCGGTCGCGGCGCCGGCGGCCGACCCGCCACCGTGGGGCCTCGGCACGGGGTCGGGCGTCGCGTCGGTGGCGCTGCCGGTGGCCGGCGGGGACGAGACCCGCTGGCGCGCGGCGCTGGCCGACGTCCTGGCCTGGTACGGCGGGACCCCGGCGGTGGGGCTGTTCGTGGAGACCACGCGCCTCGCCGGGGCCGAGTACGTCCCCGGCCCGCCGGTGCACCCGTTGACGCTGACCGTGTTCCCGGAGGGCGACGGGTGGGTCCTGCGCTGCGACCACCTGACCGGCCACTTCGCCCCCGACGTGGCGGAGCGGTTCGCCCGGCACGTCGCCGCCGCGTACGACGCGGGGGTCGCCCCGTCGCCCGCCGTCGTGGCGGAGCTGGTGGAACTGGGGCGGTCGCCGGTCGCCCTGGACTCGACGCCCACGACGATCTCCGAGGCGTTCCGCCGCGTCGTGACCCGGTCGCCGGAGGCGATCGCGGTGTGCGACCGGGACGTCCGGCTCACCTACGCCCGCCTCGACGCGCTCTCCGACGCCGTGGCGGACGGCCTCCGGGAGCGGGGCGTCGGGCCGGGGGACCGGGTCGTCGTCTGCCTGGAGCGGACGTCGGAGCTGGTCGTGGTGCTGCTCGGGGTGTTGAAGGCCGGCGCCTGCTACGTGCCGACCGACCCGGCGTACCCGGCCGACCGGCTCGCCTACACCGCGCGCGACGCCGCCGCCGCGCTCGTCGTGACGCGGCTCGCGGGGTTCCCGGCCGACGACGTCGTCGCGCCGGACGACCTCGCCGCCCCGCCGGGCTCGACCGGCGCACCCGCGGGCAGGCCGCCGTGGGACGCCGACTCCCCCGCGTACGTCATCTACACGTCGGGTTCCACGGGACGCCCCAAGGGCGTGGTCGTGCCGCACCGCAACGTGATCGCGCTCGTGGACGCGACCCGGGACGAGTACGGGTTGGACGCCGACCAGGTGTGGACCCTGTTCCACTCCAGCGCCTTCGACTTCTCGGTCTGGGAGGCGTGGGGCTGCCTGCTGACCGGCGGGCGGCTGGTCGTGGTGTCCTATGAGGACTCCCGCGACCCGGAGCGGTTCCGCGACCTGCTGGCGGGCGAGGCGGTGACGGTGCTGAGCCAGACGCCGTCGGCGTTCGCGCAACTGCTCGACGTCGACCACGCGGCCCTGGCCGTGCGCCTGGTCGTGCTCGGCGGCGAACCGCTGGACGCCCGCGTGCTGCTGCGCTGGCACGACCGGCACCCGGACTGCCGCGTGGTGAACATGTTCGGCATCACCGAGACCACCGTCCACGTCACCGCGCAGACCTACGACCGGGGGCTCGCGCTGGCCGCGTCCCGCTCGGTGGGCCGGCCCCTGCCCGGCTGGCACGTCTACGTGATGGACGAAGGAGGCCGGCCCACCCCGCCCGGGGTGCCCGGCGAGATCTGGGTGGGCGGCGCCGGCGTCGCGCTCGGCTACCTCAACCGGCCCGAGCTGACCGGGCAGCGCTTCGTCCCGGACCCGTACGCCGGGGGCACCGCCTACCGCAGCGGCGACCTGGGCCGGTTGCTGCCCGACGGCACCCTGCACCACCTCGGCCGGATCGACGGCCAGGTGAAGATCCGGGGCTTCCGGGTCGAACTGGACGAGATCCGCGCGGTGCTGCTCGAATCGCCCGACGTGCGCGCGGCGGCCGTCGTCGTCCGCGACCCCGGGACCGCGCGGGCGCGGCTGGACGCCTACGTCGTCCCCGCCGGGCTGGACACCCGCGACCTGCACACCCGCGCCCGCGACATCCTGCCGGACCACATGGTCCCCGCGACCGTGACCGCGCTCGACGCCCTGCCGCTGACCGCGAACGGCAAGCTCGACGCGTCCCGCCTGCCCGAACCCGACCCGCGCGCCGAACCGGCCGCCGCACCCCCTCCGCCCGGCGAGGGCTCGACCGACGAGGGGTTGGCCGAGGCGATGAGGGAGGCGTGGAGCGCGGCGTTCGGCATGCCCGTGGGCCTGGACGACGACTTCTACCACCTGGGCGGCAACTCCCTGCTGGCCGTCCGCATCAGCGCGGCGCTCAAGTCGCGCGGCCTGCCGTCACCGAGCCTGCGCGAGCTGTTCCGCACGCCGACGATCAGGGAGCTGACCACGAGGTGACCTGTTCGCGGATCACCGGCGGCGCGGTGGGCATGTGACGACCAGCGCCGCCGCGACGACCGCGGCGAGCACACCGGCCAGGACGAACGTCGTGCCGAGGCCGACGGCGTCGATGACCGGTTGCGCGATCAGCGGTGACGAGAACTGGCCGAGGAACAGGGCCGACGTGAGCAGGCCGAGCGCCCTGGTCCGCGCGCCGGGGGACACGGAGGCGACCAGCCAGCCGTTGAGGGTCGGGTTCTGCAGGCCGATGCCGATGCCGACCACCACCATGCCGAGGCCGGCCACCCAGAGTGTGCCCGCCGAGCCGATGAGGAGCAGCCCGACGGCGAGCGCCGCGAACATGCCCGTCGCCAGCACCGGGAAGTCCCACCGGGCGCGCAGTCGCCGGTAGTTCAGGCCCACCAGGGTCATCACCAGGTTCACCGCGGCGATCAGGGCCCCGGCGACCGCCGGACCCGCGCCGCCCACCTCGGCCAGCCAGAACGGGGCCTGCGTCGGCACGGTGTAGAACGCGACGACGCCCAGGAACACCAGCGCGTACAGGCCGAGCGACCGCCGCTGCCACGGCGTGCCCCCGGTGACGCCTTCCTCCGGCCGCACGGCCGCCTCGGGCACGAACCTGAGCACCAGGACCAGCAGCGGCACTGCCAGCAGGTACACCGCGAACGGCCCGCGCCAGCTCCCGGCCGCCAGCACACCGCCCATCAGCAGCGCCACGACCCCGCCGAAGCCCATCGCCGCGCCCTGGAGGCACAGCACCCGGCCGTGCTCCCCGACGGGGTGGTGGTCGGCCAGCAGGGCGGTCGAGGTGGTCATGATGCCCGCGATGCCGACCCCGAGCAGCGCCCGCCCGACGAGCAGCCCGGACAGCGAGTCCAGCACCAACCCCGACCCGCCGCCCACGGTGTAGAGCGCGAGGCACGCCACCAGCACCGGCACGCGCCCCGTGCGGCCGCTGAGCCGGGCGAGCAGCGGGGCGGAGATCATGATCAGCAGGCCGGGCAGCGTCAACACCAGGCGCACCAGCAGTTGCGCGTGCGGCTCGCCCGCGAAGTGCCGCTCCATGCCCGGCAGCGCCGGGGTGATCGTGGCGCTGGCCATGATGGTCATCGTGCTGACGCCGAGCAGGGTCGCCAGGAGGGACTTGGGCGGTCGCCGCACGTCCGCGACGGGTGTTGCGGTCATGGTGGCGACGCTAAGACCTCGACCATGCTGGAGGTCAACGACGACGCAGCCGTGATCACGTCAGGCGGTGCCCCGCCGCGCCGGACGACACCGGACCCGGATGCGACCCCGACCCGGTCCGCCCGCCCCACGTCCACCGCCGAGCGGGGGTCGATCACCGCGGAGGAGGCCGGTCGGAGCCGATAGAGCGCTGCGATACCGGCCGATGGAACTTTGATACCGGCACGGTCGAAGCGGCCACCTCGCACCCGGAGTGGTGACATCCTTGGCGTACACGGGCCCTGCACACCGATCAGGCCGACGGAGTGAGCATGACGGACGCGGTGGACAGCGACGGTGGCAAGGCCCTCGGCACGCCGGCCGACGTGGTCCAGCACGCGGAGGTCCGGGCGGCCGGTCACGTGGTGCAGGCCGGCCGCGATGCGGTGATCACGTTCCGGCAGGCGGCCCGGCGGGTGGCGTGGCCGGTGCGGGTCGGGCTGCCGCCCGGACTCGCGGACCACTACCGGAAGCGACCGGACTACGACCTGGTGGCGGAAGTGCTCGCCGCCGGACGGGGAGAGGACGCGATCGGGCGCACGCTCGGCGTGGTGGTGTCGGGGCTGGGCGGGGTCGGGAAGTCGCAACTCGCGGCCCGGTACGCGTGGTCGAGGTGGTCGGACGCGTCGCTGGACGTGGCGCTGTGGATCTCGGCGGTGTCGCGTGACGCCGTGGTCATCGCCTACGCCGAGGCGGCCGCCCGGGTGTTGGTCGACCGTGACCCGCAGATCGCCGAACGGCCGCCGGAGCAGGCCGCGAAGTCGTTCCGCGAGTGGTTGGCCGCGACCTCCCGGCGGTGGCTCGTGGTCCTCGACGACGTCCAGGACCCGGTCGACCTCCGTGACCTGTCCCCGCCGCCGAGCGCGGCCGGGCAGGTGATCCTCACCAGTCGCCGACGTGACGCCGCGCTGCGCCGCGGGGAGTACCGGGTGGTCGAGTTGGACGTGTTCGACGCGGACGAGGCCGTGGCCTACCTGACCGGGGCGCTCGGCCGCGACGCCGATCCCGCGCAGCTGCGGGGCCTGGCGGTCGAGCTGGGGCGATTACCCCTGGCGTTGGGGCAAGCGGCGGCGTTCATCCTCGACCAACCGCTGCTCTCGGTCGCCGACTACCGGGCGATGCTGGCCGACCGGCGTCGCACGCTGGCCGAGCTGGCCCCGCCCGAGGACGCGTTGCCCGAGCACCAGGCCACGGTCGCGGCGACCTGGTCGTTGTCCATCGAACGCGCCGACTCGGTGCGCCCCGGCGTGGCACGCCTGCTGCTGGAGGTCACCAGCCTGCTCGACGCCAACGGCACCCCGCTCGGCGTGTTCACCGACAAGTCCATTGTGGACCACCTGGCGGACCGGATCGGCGGCGAGGTCCGCGTCGAGGACGTCCACGACGGGCTGACCCGCCTGCACCGGTACCACCTGATCACCCTGGACCCCGGCCGTCCCGGCCGCGCGGTGGCCGTGCACGCCCTGGTGCAACGCGCGGTCCGTGACACCATCGCCCCGGACCGGCTCCCCGCGCCGGCACGTGCCGCGGCCGACGCCCTCCACGCGGTCTGGCCCGAGATCGACACCACCGATGCCGAACTCACCCAGGCCCTGCGTTCCTGCGTCGACAGCCTGCGCACCCACGCGATCCTCTACACCGACGACCTGCACCCCGTGCTGGAACGGGCGGGCGAGTCGTTGGGGCAGACCGGCCAGGTCCACGCCGCGATCGCCTACTGGCACGCCCTGCACGACGAGGTGAACGCCCACCTCGGCGCGGACCACCCCGCCACCCTGACCACTCGCCACCACCTCGTGGCCTGGCAGGCCGAGGCGGGCGACCTGGCGCGCGCCGTGCCGGCGCTGGAGTCGTTGCTGGCCGACGAACGCCGGCTGCTGGGCGCCGACCACCCCAGGACCCTCGCCACGCGCAGCCGCCTGGCCTGGTGGCGGGCCGAGGCAGGTGACGTGGACCGGGCGGCGGCCGAGTTGGAGTCGTTGCTCGCCGACCGCGTGCGGGTGCTGGGGCCCGATCACCCGGACACGCTGACGACGCGCGCGAACCTGGCCCGTCGGCGGGGCGAGGCCGGCGACCCGGCGAGGGCGGCGGTCGAGTACCAGGCGCTGCTCGCCGACCGGCTGCGCGTCCTGGGCCCGGACCACCCGGACCCGATGAAGACCCGTCAGAGCCTCGCGTTCTGGCGCGGCAGGACGGGCGACCTGGCAGGCGCGGTGGCCGAGCTGGAAACGCTGCTGGCCGACCGGCTGCGGGTGCTGGGACCGGACCACCCCAGCACCCTGATCACCCGCAGCACCCTCGCCCAGTTCCGGGGCGAGGCCGGTGATCCGGCGGGAGCGGCGGCCGACCTGACCGCCCTGCTGGCCGACCGCCTCCGCGTCCTGGGCGCCGATCACCCGAAGACGCTCGCCACCCGCGGTCGGCGGGCGCACTGGCTGGGGGAGGCCGGCGACCCGGGCGCCGCGGCGGCGGAGCTGGAGGCGCTGCTGGCCGACCAGCGGCGGATCCTGGGCCCCGACCACCCCCACATCGCGGCAACGGCCGCGGACCTCGCGCGGTGGCGAGGTGTCGCCCCGGACGTCGGCGGGGATCGGGCAACGCCGTCGTGAGTCCCCGGTGGGCTAGGGGGTGCTCGGGCGCACCACCAGGTCCAGTGCCCGGAGAAGGGTGTCGAGCGCGTCCGGCGCGGCGCCGAGCACGGCGAGCGGGAACGACGGGTACCGGCGGACCAGTTCGTCGTCGTCGGCCTTGAGCAGCGAGGCCAGTCCCGGGTGGCCGCGCAGTTCGGCGAGGACGTCGAGCGCCGGCGCCTCGTCCACGTCCCAGACGGACCTGAGGTTGGCCGTCAGCTTTGGCTTCTCCGATCGGGTGATGCGCGAGGACACCACGGCAGTGCTCTCCGTGGCAGCGGGGATCAACCGCGTCCGCGGCACATCGCGTCACTTGTTGCGCGGATAGGTTTTCTGCACTTCGCCTTTCAGGTTGGCTTCCAGGTAGGCGCCGCCGTAATCGTCGGCCAGGTAGGCCCTCATCGTCGCGGTTCCGTCGATGATGTCGGTGCTCACGATCAGGTATCGCATGGTCGGTTGGGGGACGCCCAGTTCGCGGTTCGCCTGCTCGAACAGCGCGGGCACGGCGTCCCAGTTCGCGTCGTTCAGGTCGAGCACGGCCCGGTCGGCGTCGACGCCGTCGGCGCCCTTCCTGGTGGCCTTGCCGGACCGGTACTCGAAGTCGTCGAAGCCGTGCGCGACGGCGGAGGTCGGGGCGACGGCGGTGGCGAATTCCGACCACAGCGTCAGGTCGGACACCTTGGTGCCGCCCATCACCTCGCTCAGGGCGGCGACGGCCTTGCGGGCGCCGGCCGGCGTGAGGAGGTCTTCCCCGGGGGCCACCTCGGTAGTGGTGGTCGGGTCGGGGAGGGCGATGTTCGGCATGGTGGTCGGCACCGTGGACGTGCCCTTGCCGTTGTTCGCCGGGTCGTCGCCGTCGGTCAGGTGGACGACCAGCAGCGTGGCGGCGACGACCAGTGCGACGCCGAGCACCGAGACCACCACGGCTCCCGCCCGCTTGCGCGGCCCGGGGAGCGGGGTCGGGTAGGGCGAGGCGTAACCCGGCGGGCTGCCCATCGGCGTGCCGCCGGCGGGGGTTGGCGTCGGGGTCGGGCCGGACTGCCGGTGGGGGTGCTCCGGGACCGGGAACCCGCCGGGGGTGGCCGGGCCCGGCGAGCCGCCGGCCGGGCCGGGGAAGCCGGCGGGGGCGGGGAAGCCGGCCGGGCCGGGGAAGCCGGTCGGGGTGGCGGGTCCGGGGAACGGGGCGGCGGCGCGTTCGGCGGCGGCCAGCAGCTGGTCCAGGACCTCGCCGGTCGGGCGTTCGGCCGGGTCGTTGCGGAGGGCGGCGTTCAGCGCCGGGGCGAGGGCTCCCGCGCGGCGCGGTGGCGGGACCGGCTCGGTCATCACGGCGGCGAGGGTGGCCATCGTGGTGGCCCGGCGCATCGGGTGGTGGCCCTCGACGGCCACGTACAGCAGCATGGCCAGGGACCAGAGGTCGGACGCGGTGTGCGTCTCGTCGCCGCGCAGCCGTTCCGGGGCGATGTACTCCGGCGACCCGATCACGTCGCCGGTCGCGGTGAGCTGGGTCGAGCCCTGGAGGGCGGCGATGCCGAAGTCCGTGAGCACGGCGCTGCCGTCGGTCCGCAGCAGCACGTTGCCCGGTTTGACGTCGCGGTGCATCACGCCCGCCGAGTGGGCCGAGCGCAGCGCCGCGAGCACGTCCCGGCCGACCCTGGCCGCCTCGGCGGGGCTCAGCACGCCCTTGGCCAGCCGCGCGTCCAGGGACGTGCCGCGGACCAGCTCCATGACGATCCACGGGTACGGCGAGTCCGGCGAGTCGATGATCTGGTAGATCGACACGACGTTCGGGTGCTGCAGCCGGGCCAGCGCGCGGGACTCGCGCAGGACGCGTTCCCGCAGCTGGGCGGCCATCGCGGGGTTGCCGTCGAGCTGGTCGGCGTCGGCGGGGCGGACCTCCTTGATCGCCACCTCGCGCTGCAGCCCCAGGTCGAGGGCGCGCCAGACCGTACCCATCCCACCGCTGCCCAGCCGCTCCAGCAGCTCGAACCGACCGTCGACGATCCGGCCGGGGTGCTCTCGCTCAGACACCGCGCAACGCTAGCAACCCGCAGCACCCGATCGGGTGACCGGCCGCACCTCGGGGCGGGCGACGCCGCGCGCGAATCCTCCTGTGCCGGGCGCGTGCGGTAAATCCGCCGAATGAGTTGTTCGCGCCGATAGGCCGATCGTGAATTGGCGAGTTGTCGCCAATCGGTTGCCTTGACCCCCCGGAAAACGCGTCATTAGCTTGATCCCCGACGAATGGATCCCGTCGTCGTCGGCGCAGCGCGCGCTCAATCGGGTGGAGGTCTCCATGGTGGGTTCGTCCAGGCGCGGTCCGAGACGGTGGTCCACCGCCGCGGTCGTGGTGGCCTTGCTCGGGTCGCTCGTGGCGTTGGCCGCGCCGGCCCAGGCGCACCCCGGTCACGGCGAGGAGACGTTCAAGGCCCTCGTCTTCGGCAAGACCGCCGGCTTCCACCACCCGTCGATCGAGACGGGCGTCGCCGCGATCCGCCGACTCGCGGACGAGCACGGCTTCACCGTGGACGCCACCGACGACGCCGCCGCGTTCACCGACGCCAACCTCGCCCAGTACGAGGTCGTGGTGTTCCTCTCCACCACCGGCGACGTCCTCGACGCCGCCCAGCAGGCCGCCTTCGAGCGCTACATCCGCGCCGGCGGCGGGTACGCGGGCGTGCACGCCGCCAGCGACACCGAGTACGACTGGCCCTGGTACGGCGACCTGGTGGGCGCCTACTTCTCCGGCCACCCCCAGCCGCAGGACGCGACGGTGAAGGTGACCGACCCGGCGCACCCGTCCACCGCCGACCTGCCGCAGACGTGGCGGCGGTTCGACGAGTGGTACAACTACCGCACCGACCCGTCCGCCGACGTGCACGTGCTGGCCGAGCTGGACGAGACCAGCTACACCGGCGGCACGATGGGGTCGAGCCACCCGATCGCCTGGTGCCAGGACTACGACGGCGGCCGGTCCTGGTACACCGGCCTGGGCCACACCGACGAGTCCTACGCCGAGCCGGCGTTCCTGGACCACCTGCTCAAGGGCATCCAGACGGCGGCCGGCGTGCTGGACGCCGACTGCTCGGCCACCCGCACCGACGCCTACGAGAAGGTCACGCTCGACGACACCACCGCCAACCCGATGGAGCTGGCGATCGCCGAGGACGGCCGCGTGTTCTACATCGACCGCAACGGCGCGGTGCGCGTCGTCCGGCGCGACGGCTCGGTCGTCACCGCCGGCACGCTGAACGTCTACACCGGACAGGAGTTCGGCCTCCTCGGCATCGCGCTCGACCCGGCCTTCGCCGCCAACAACCACCTCTACCTCTACTACTCGCCCGCCGGCGCCGAGGCCGTCGACCGGGTCTCCCGCTTCACGCTCCAGGGCGACACGATCGTGGCCGGCAGCGAGAAGGTCCTGCTGACCGTCGCGACCCAGCGCGAGCAGTGCTGCCACGCCGGCGGCGCGCTGGAGTTCGACAACGACGGCAACCTCTACATCACCACCGGCGACAACACCAACCCGTTCAACTCCGACGGCTACTCGCCGCTGGACGAGCGGGCCGGTCGGTCCGCGTGGGACGCGCAGCGCTCCGCCGCCAACAGCGCCAACCTCAACGGCAAGATCCTGCGCATCACCCCGCAGGCGGACGGCACCTACACCGTCCCGGCGGGCAACATGTTCCCGCCCGGCACGCCCAAGACCCGGCCCGAGATCTACGCCATGGGCTTCCGCAACCCGTTCCGCATCGGGCTGGACCCGCTGACCAACAAGCTCCAGGTCGCCGACTACGGCCCCGACGCGGGCCAGAGCGACCCGCGGCGCGGGCCGGACGGCCGCGTGGAGTGGAACGTCGTGGACCGGCCCGGGTTCTACGGCTGGCCCTACTGCGTCGGCGACAACACCCCGTACGTCGACTACGACTTCGCCACCGGCGCGTCCGGCGCGCAGTTCGACTGCGCCCACCCGGTGAACGACTCCCCGAACAACACCGGCATCACCGAGCTGCCCGCCGCGATCGGCACGAAGATCTGGCAGGGCAAGACCAGCACGGGCAACCCCGAGATCGGCGGCAGCGGCGCGCCGATGGCGGGCGGCACCTACCGGTTCGACCCGGACCTGGCGTCCGAGCACAAGTGGCCCGCCTACTGGGACGGCAAGGCGATCTGGGGCGACTGGAACGACAACCGGCTGTTCTCGTTGCAGCTCGACGAGTCCGGCTCGACCGTCGTGGACATCAGCCGGATGCTGCCGGGCATGGCGTTCAACCGGCCGCACGCCATGCAGTTCGGCCCGGACGGCTCGCTGTACCTGATCGAGTGGGGTTCCGGCTTCGGCGGCAACAACGCCGACAGCGGCGTCTACCGCATCGACTACGTGCGCGGCGACCGGGCCCCGGTCGCGGCGGCGAAGGCGGACAGGACCTCCGGGCACGCGCCGCTCACCGTGCGGTTCGACTCGGCCGGGTCGCGCGACCCCGACGGCGACCCGCTGACGTTCGCCTGGGACTTCGACGGCGACGGCGCCACGGACAGCACCGAGCCCGCGCCGAGCCACACCTACACCGCGAACGGCGACTACACCGCCCGGCTCACGGTCACCGACCAGGGCGGCAGGTCCGCGGTCGCCAACGTGACCATCGTCGTGGGCAACACCCCGCCCGTGGTCACGCTGACCGCGCCGGTCGACGGCGGCTTCTTCGACTTCGGCGACCAGGTCGCCTACCGCGTCACGGTCACCGACGCCGAGGACGGCACGATCGACTGCCAGGACGTGGTCGTGCAGCCCGCCCTGGGCCACGACGAGCACTCCCACGGCTACGAGCAGTACCGCGGCTGCGAGGGCCTGGCGCTGATGTCGGGCGACGAGGGCCACGTCGGGGCGAACATCTTCGGCGTCCTCACCGCCAAGTACACCGACAAGGGCGGCGACGGCGCGTCCCGGCTGACCGGCGAGGCGATCGTCGTGCTCCAGCCCAAGCACAAGGAGGCCGAGTTCCACACCGCGACCGGTCGCACCGCGGACGGCATCGGCGACGACGCGGACGGCGTGCAGCAGGAGGACACCACCGACGTCGGCGGCGGCCGGAACATCGGCTTCATCACCGACGGCGACTGGTTCTCGCTGCGCCCCGCCACGCTCCAGGGCATCGACCAGGTCCGGTTCCGGGTGGCGGCGGCGTCCGAGGGCGGGCGGCTGGAGGTGCGCGTCGGCGCGCCGGACGGCCCCCTCGCGGGCACGGCGACGTTCGCCGGCACCGGCGGCTGGCAGACCTGGACGACCGTCACCGCCGACCTCGCCGACGACGTGCCGGCCGGGTCCGAGCTGTACTTCGTCACCCGCAGGCCGGCGGGCAGCGCGACGACCGGCTACCTGGTCAACGTGAACTGGCTGGAGTTCGCCGGCCGGGGCGTGACGCACAACCAGCGGCCCGCGGTCGAGGTCTCGGCCACCACGACGTCGGGCACCGCGCCCCTGGAGGTGGACTTCACCGCGTCGGCCACCGACCCCGACGGCGACACCCCGATCACCTACACCTGGGTGTTCGGCGACGGCGGCACGGCCACCGGCGCGTCGGTCGGCCACACCTACACCGCCGCGGGCACCTTCACCGCCAAGGTCACCGCGACCGACGCGCGCGGCGCGAGCGCGACGAAGACCGTCCCGATCACCGTCCGCGCGCCCGACGTGACGTGCTTCTCCGGCCGGTCGGACGACTTCCCGGGCACCGCGCTCGACCGGAACCGGTGGACCACCGTGGTGCGGGAGAACCAGCAGCTCGCGGTGCGCGACGGCCACCTGGTGCTCCCGACCGCGCCGTCCGACATCTACGGCACCACCAACACCACGCCGAACATCGTGCTGCAGGACCTGCCGTCCGGGCCGTTCCAGGCCACGGCCAAGCTGCGCGTCCCCGTGCGGCGCGCCTACCAGCAGGCCGGCCTGGTGATCTACGGCGACGACGACAACTACGCCAAGATGGTGCTCGAAGGCCGTTCGGACACCGACGACGCGGCGAGCCGGATCTTCCAGTTCATCCGCGAGGAGGCCGGGCAGCCCAACGAGGTGGGCGAGTCCAACACCGCGCCGCTGGGCGCGGACTACCCCGACACCGTGTGGGTGCGGTTCACCAGCGACGGGCAGAACCTGACCGCCTCCTACAGCGCGGACGGGCAGGCGTTCACCACGATGCCGCAGACCAAGGCGCTGGCGGGCATGGCGAACCCGAAGGTCGGCCTGATCTCGCTCGTGGGCGGTGGCGGCGACCGCCCGGTGGTGGACGCCGAGTTCGACTGGTTCACCCTCACGCCGGACGACACCGCGCCGGTCGAGCCGGACGACGACTTCTCCGGCACGGCGCTGGACGGCTGCCGCTGGAACGCCGTCGTGCGGCCCGACCCGAGCGGCTACGGCGTGGGCGACGGCAGCCTGCGCATCGACACCAGCGACGGCGACATCTACGGCACCGCGGACGACAACCCGGCCAACTTCATCCTCCAGCACGCGCCCGAGGGCGACTGGGTGATCGAGACGGAGGTGGACGCGTCGGCGTTGGACGAGCGCTTCCAGCAGGCCGGGCTGATCGCCTACGCGGACGACGCCAACTACGTCAAGCTCGACCACATCGTCACCAACGAGCCGGGCGCGCCCGTGCAGCGCGGGGTGGAGCTGCGGTCGGAGAGCGGTGATGTGGTGGGGCAGCCGCAGCCGGGCGTCGGCGGGCTCTCCGGGGGCGTGTGGCACCTGCGGCTGGCCAAGTCCGGCACCACCTACACCGGTTCCTACAGCGCCGACGGCCGGGTCTGGACGTCGCTCGAACCGGTGGTCAACGCGAACCTGACCGGGGCGCGGATCGGCCTGTTCGCCCTCGGCGGCGGGCAGACCGCGACCAAGCCCGCCCGGTTCAGCCACTTCCGGGTGTCCACCGACCGGACTGCTCCGGTGCTGTCGGTCGTCACGGACCCGGCGTCGCCGGGCGCGGGCGGGTGGTGGACGGGTCCGGTCACGGTGACCGCCTCGGCGACCGACGACGGCTCCGGGCCGGTGCGCGTCGAGTACCGGGTGGGCGCGGGCGAGTGGGCCGAGTACACGGCTCCGCTGTCGTTCGCGGACGACGGTGAGCGGGTGGTCGCGTTCCGCGCGACCGATGCCGCCGGCAACGCCTCCGCGGAGAAGACGGCGACCGTTCGGGTCGACCGCACCGCGCCGCGGCTCACCGTGAAGGCGGACAACGCCCCCGGTCCGACGGGGTGGTGGACGACGCGGGCGCTGGTGTCGGCGACGGCCGCCGACGACACGTCCGGCGGCGTGGTGCTGGAGCAGCGGCTCGACGGCGGCCCGTGGACGCCCTACACCGGCGTCGTGTCCGTGGGCGAGGGCGTCCACCGGGTGGCCGTGCGGGCGACCGACGCGGCGGGCAACACCTCCGCCGAGCAGTCGGTGGCGGTGAAGGTGGACACCGCGCCGCCGGTCACGAAGGCCAAGCGCGGCTCGTCCGCGTCCCGCGTCCGGCTCACCGCCACGGACGCCACATCGGGCGTGGCCCGCACCGAGTACCGCGTGTCCGGCGGCGCCTGGCAGACCTACCGGGGCGGCGACGTCCACGTCCGCCCCAACGGCAAGGAGTACCTGGAGTACCGCTCGATCGACGTGGCGGGCAACGTCGAGGCGGTCGGCCGGTACACGCCCCGGCCGGGCCGCGACGACGACTCCTGGCAGCCCTTCTAGGTCGGTGGACGCGACAGGAGCCGGTGGGGGGGGGTGGCCCCCCCCCGGCCCGGGAGTGGGGCCTGCTCATCCCCCAGGGGGAGTTCGGGCCCCCCCCCCACGCGGA
>NZ_JBHYXZ010000116.1:20201-28537 GCF_042752395.1 Actinosynnema sp. NPDC059335
GGGGGGCGGGCCCCCACCGCCCCCGCGGGGCCCCGCCCCCCCCCCCGCGGCCCCCCTTACTGGGGGGGGGCCCCCCCCCGGCCCGGGGGGGCGCCCCCCCCCCCCACGGCTCCTGTCGTGGTGACGTGCTCAGCCGACGGTGATCGTGCCGTCCGCGCCCCTCGTGCAGGCGACCGCCCGGGCCGTCGTCGTGGCGGCGCCGGCGAGGCAGCGGCCGAGGACGGTGTGGCCCGCGGCGTTCGGGTGCCAGGACTCCTGGCACGTCTGGAAGTAGCTCACGCAGGTGTTGGCGATGCGCTGGACGTCGATCTTGTCCTTGCCGGACAGGCTGGTGACGAACGTGCCGGTCGGCCCGTCCTGGAGCCGGATCGGGGTGGCCAGGGCGTTGGCCGGGCTGCCGTCCTGCTCGCACAGCCGGGCGCCGTCGAACGCGCGTTGCACGTTGAGCAGGACCAGGTCGGCGTGGGGGAACTCGGCGGACAGCGCGGCGTGCGCGCCCTGCACCACGGTGCCCAGCCGGGAGGAGAAGACGTGGCCCGGGGCGAGGCTCGCGCGGTGCACGGGGCAGCCCGCGGCGTAGCGCTCGGCGCCGAGGTCGCGGAACTTGTCGCGGGTGTCGGTGCGCCCGTCCTCCTCGTGGTAGCGGGGGGCGAGGTCGAGCGGCAGGGGGTTGGTGTAGTCCTGGAAGACGATCCGGTGCCGGCCGTCGGCGTCGACCTGGGCCAGGGTGGTGAGCAGGGAGCGCAGGGCCGCGGTGGTCTCGGCGGTCGCGGCCGCGATCTCGGCCTCCGTGGCGAGGTCGGACACCGCGCACGGCTCCTGCGGCACCGGGCCGCCGAGGTAGGCCCAGAACTCCCACCAGCCGGTCCAGGCGTCGGCGATGAAGCGGTTCGCGCACAGCGTGGCCACGTCGCCGAAGGTGAACGAGCTGTTGTTCGAGCCCAGGCCGACCAGGACGAGGTCGATGTCGTGGGTGGCGGCCACCGCGCGGAGCTGGTCCAGCTGGGAGGCGACGGCACGGCCCTTGGCCCGGCTGCCCGAGGGGTTCACCACGTCGTGCGGCTGCCCGCCCGAGCAGGCGAGGTTGAACCGGGCCTGGATGCCGGGCAGGGCCGCCTGGTGCAGGGACGCGTTGGCGGAGCGGTGGCAGAAGAAGGCGTTGGTGTTCGGCGCGGACCAGCCCGGGAAGCCCTGGGCCACGCCGTTGACGTCGGTCACCGGCTGGTAGGAGCCCGCGCCCTCGCCGCTGACGAAGCTGTCGCCGATCGCGACGGCGGCGGTGGGCAGCGCGGCGGCCGCGGGCAGCGCGGCGGCGGGCGCGGGTTGCGCGGCGGCGGTGCCGGACCAGGCGAGGGTGACGGCGAGCGCCGTCGCCAGCGCCGGGCGTCGTAGCAGGGACATGACGACCTCCTCGTTGACGGCCGATCTGACGTGAAATTGGTTCACGTCGGTCTGTCGGCGGTCAAGGCCGAAGGAACGCGCCGGGACGCCGTTGACGAGCGGTCCCGCGTCGGCACGGAGTGCGTCACACGATCGGGGCGTCACACGTTCGTGGTAACACCATTCGGGGATGCCCAAGGTCCGCCCGGCGTCGGAGGATGGAACGCCTTCACCCTGCTTTCCTGGTTCACGACTCGAACGGACCTGCCCAGGGGGTAATGATGACGGCGGAACGCGTGGTCGTTTCCATCGAGGACGAGGGCGCGGCGCGCACCGGGGAGGGGCACGTCGCCGCGGGTTGGCTGGTCGAACCGGACCGGGTCGTGGTGCCCGACCCGCCGCCCGGCCTGCTGGACGGCAGCCTGGAGGTCGCGGTCGTGCTCGCCGGGGGCGGGAGCCCGGTCGAGCGCATCGCGCCCGCCGAAGTGAACGCCGTGCGGGTCGCGGGCGCGGAGTTCGCCGTGCTCGACCTCGCCTCGGCCTCGCGGCACGCGCCGAACGCGGTGATGCCCGAGCCGGTCGTGCTGGAGGCGGCGATCGCCGCCCACGGCGGTGACGTGCGCGCGGCGTTCGAGGCCGCGGGTACCGGCGGACCGGTGCGGCCGGGCGACCGGGCGTGCGCGAAGCACAATATCGTGAACTGCGCTCGATGCCCGTGACCCGGAGCGCGGTGAAGTCGGTCGCCGCGGACGTCGTGCTCGCGTTGGTGGCGGGGGCGATGGACGTGGTGCTCTACTCGCACGTCCCGCTGCGGCCGGAGGAACCGCGGTTCTGGTTCACCCTGGGCTACCTGGGGTTGATGTTCGTCGTGCTCCTGGCGCGCCGGTGGCGCCCGATGGCGGTGTTCGTCGTGGTGCTGGCGCTGGCCGCGCTCGCCGCGCCCGTCAGCGGCTTCGACTTCCGCCCCGAGATCGTCGTCTACCTCGCGCTGTTCACGGTCGCCGAGCGGTGCCGGGTGCGGGTGGCGGGCGTGGCGCTGGCCGCCGCCCTGCTCTACGCGCTGCACACCTCCACCCCGGACTTCGACCTGTCCCGGCCGGAGGAGTTCGTGGTCGACGTCGCGGCCGCCGCGTACCTGACCCTGCTGCCCCTATCGGTGTGGGCGACCGGGCGGTGGGTCCGGACCAGCCGCGAGCACGCCCGGCTGCTGGCGGCCGGCCGGCGGATGGAGGCGCGGCAGGCGGTCGCCGAGGAGCGCGGCCGGATCGCGCGCGAGCTGCACGACGTGGTGTCGCACGCGGTCACCGTGATCGTGCTCCAGGCGGCGGGCGGGCGGCGCGTCCTCGACCACGACACCGCCCGCGCCGCGCGGGCGTTCGACACGATCCAGCGCCTGGGCGAGAACGCGATGGGGGAGCTGCGCCGGATGCTGGAGGTGCTGCGCGCCGACGGGGACGCGGCCGAGCCGCAGCCCGGGGCCGACGACGTCCCGGCCCTGCTGGAGTCGTTCCGGGCCGCCGGACCGCGCGTCGGGCTGCGCGTGGTGGGCGACCGGCGGCCGGTCGCGCCCGCCGTGGACCTCGCCGTGTACCGGGTGGTGCAGGAGGCCCTGACCAACGTCACCAAGCACGCGGGCGCCGGCGCGACCGCGGAGGTGCTGCTGACCTGGACCGCCGACCACGTCCGGATCGAGGTGTCCGACGACGGCGGCCGCGGCCCCGCCCACCACCGCGCGCTGTCCACCGGGCACGGGCTGTCCGGCCTGCGGGAACGGCTCGCCGCGCTGGGCGGCAGCCTGACCACCGACCGGACGCCCGGCGGCGGGTTCCGGCTCGTCGCCGTCCTGCCGCTCGCGGACTCCGTCGAGCCGGTGGAGTTGTCGGGGTCGGCACGGGGACCCGCCGGTCACGCCTGAACCACCGGTCACGCCTGAACCACCGGTCACGCCTGAACCACCGGTCACGCCGGCACCGCCGACCGCGCCCGCACCGCCGACCGCGCCCGCACCGCCCGAACCGCCCGCCGCGCGAACCGCGGATCGCACTGAACCGCCCGCCGCCCCCGAACCGCCCGCCGCCCCCGAACCGCCCGCCGCCCCCGAACCGCCTGCGGATCGCACTGAACCGCAGGCCGCGCGTGAACCGACCGCCCCACGTGAACCGACCGCCGCGCGTGAACCGACCGCCGCGCCTGAACTCCGCGCCGCCCCTGAACCCCGGGCTGCCCGTGAACCGCGCGCCGCGCCCGAACCCGGGCCGGGCCGGAACCGCGGGTCAGCGCGGCTGGTGGGCGGACGCGGCCCGGAGGAGGCGCAGCTGCCCGATCTCGGTCACGTTCTTCATCAGTTCGGCGTTCACCCACGCCACCATGTGCCCGACCGTGCGGTCCGGCCACGGGAAGGTGGACGGCGCGGACAGGTCCAGGGCCGGCAGCAGCCCGACCCACTCGTCCCGCAGCCCGCGCAGCCAGTCCACCACCCGGTCCGGACCGGGCCAGGTGACCTCCGCGCGGTCGCGCGGCGGGCGTGCCAGCGCGTGGTCGATCGCGACCGACCACCACCAGCCCAGGTGCCAGGACACCCAGGCGACGGTGGGCACGGGCACCGGGTCCGGTTCGGTCTCGGCCCAGTCCGGCACCCCGTCCCGGATCGTCCACACGAGACCAGCCGGTTCCCACAGGTGGTCCTCGGGCGTCAGCCGTTCCAGGTGGAAGTCGAACAGCGACCAGGTCAGGTCGAACTGCCAGCGGAGCAAATCGTGAGCGGGCATGCGGTGATTGTGCACGGCGGGATCCATGACGGATGTCATGGCGTGGTCGTGACGGGTGGAACCCGGACCGGCCCGCGTCGGAGCGCACGCTCGTCCCATGACACACGCAACAGCCGTTCGCGCCGGAGCCGCACTGGCGATGCGCGACCTGCACAAGGCGTTCGGCGAGGTCCGGGCGGTGGACGGGATCGACCTCACGGTGTCGCCCGGCGAGGTCGTCGCGCTGCTCGGGCCCAACGGCGCGGGCAAGTCCACGACGGTCGACCTGCTGCTCGGTCTGTCCACGCCGGACCGCGGCGAGATCGGCGTGTTCGGCCGCACGCCGCGCCGGGCCGTGGCGGACGGCGTGGTCGGCGGGATGCTCCAGAGCGGCGCGCTGCCGGACGACGCCACGGTCGCCGAGACCGTGAGCCTGATCGCCGCGCTGCACCGCGACCCGCTGCCCGTGGCCGAGGTGCTCGACCGGGCCGGTGTCGCCGACCTGGCCGACCGCCGCTGCACCAGGCTGTCGGGCGGGGAGAAGCAGCGGGTCCGGTTCGCGCTCGCGCTGGTGAGCGACCCGGACCTGCTGGTGCTCGACGAGCCGACCGTGGCGATGGACGTGGAGACCCGCCGCCGGTTCTGGCGGTCGATGCGCGACTACACCTCCTCCGGGCGGACCGTGCTGTTCGCCACGCACTACCTGGAGGAGGCGCAGGACTTCGCCGACCGGGTGGTGCTGATGCGGTCCGGCCGGGTCGTCGCCGACGGTTCCGTCGCGCGGGTGCGCGCCGCCGTGTCCGGCCGCACGATCCGCGCCGTGACGCCGGGCGCGCGGCAGGCGGAGCTGGCCCGGCTCCCCGGCGTGCGCTCCGCCGAGCTGCGCGCCGACCGCGCCGTGCTGACCTGCGCGGACTCCGACGCGGCGCTGCGCGCGCTGCTGGCCGCCCACCCGGCGGCCCACGACATCGAGATCACGGCCCTCGGCCTGGAGGACGCGTTCCTCGCCCTGACGGGAGACCACCGGTGAACACCCGATTCCTGCTGCTGGAGCTGGTCCGCGCGGTCCGCAACGCCCGGTACCTCATCTTCGCCGTGGCGCTGCCCGCGGTCATGCTGCTGCTGTTCGTCAACCTCTACGGCGGCAAGGGGGAGACGTTCCCCAACGGGCTGCCGGTGGTGACGTCGCTGATGATGAACATGGCCCTGTTCGGCGTGATGTCGGGGCCGCTGGCCACCGGCGCGCGGATCGCGGTGGAGCGCGGGTCCGGCTGGCAGCGGCAGTTGCGGCTGACGCCGCTGTCCGGCGCCGGGTACGTGCTGACCAAGGGCGTGCTCGGGATGCTGGTCGCGCTGCCCGCCGTGCTGCTGGTCAGCCTGGTCGGCGCGGTGGTCGAGGGCGTCCGGCTGGAGCCGGGGCAGTGGGCCGCGGTGCTGCTCGCGCTGTGGTTGGCGGCCGTCCCGTTCGTGCTGATCGGGATCGTGATCGGGCTGGTGGCCGAGCCGGACGGGATGCAGGCCGTCACCACGGCGGCGACGATGCTGTTCGGCCTGCTCGGCGGGATCTGGATCCCGGCCGACGTGGCGCCGGGGTGGCTGCGCGCGGTGATGGAGGCGCTGCCGACCTACTGGGTGAAGCAACTCGCCCAGGCCCCGCTCGTGCCGGGCGCCGAGGTGGGGCACGCGCTGCTGGTGGTCGGCGCGTGGGTGCTGGTGCCGGCGTTCGTGGCCGCCCGGCGCTTCCGGGCCGGGCGGGCGTAGTGCCGCGTCCCACGATCTCGACCGGACCGCGGGCCCGGAGGGGCGGGTCGGTGGTGGAGCCGCCCCACCACGCCGGTCGTCGGGCCGCCGATCCGGGATCCGGCATTAGTTTGGCGACATGCGCGACGCGGTGAAGTGGCTGCTGTTCGGCTCGGTGTTCGTGCTGATCTTCGTGCCGCGGGCGGTGTACGAGACCGCGGTGGGCGACGGCTCCACGCCGCGGAAGGTGCTGGGGATCTCCCTGTTGACCGCCTACTCCGTCGGGTGGCTGCTCCTGCCGCTGCTGTGGCGGCTGGAGCACCGGGACGACCGCCGGACCGCCGCCTGCCTGGCGCTGACGGCGCTCGGCCTGGTCACGGTCGCGGTGCTGGGGCTCGACGCGGCCACCCTGATGATCTACGTGATGGCGACGACGGCGATGGCCCTGCCCACCCGGCGGGCCGTCGTCGTCAACGGCGCGGTGCTGGTGGGCCTGGCCGTGGCGATGGCGGTGACCGGGGACCTGCCCGACGACGTCGACCAGCTCGGGACGGTGTTCTCGGTGACGCTCGGCATGGGCGCGATGGGCCGGGCGCTGCGGGCCAACCGGGAGCTGCGGCGGGCGCAGGAGGAGATCGCCGCGCTGGCCGTGGTCGAGGAGCGCAACCGGCTGGCGCGCGACCTGCACGACGTCCTCGGGCACAGCCTCACCACCATCACGCTCAAGGCGGGGCTCGCCCGGCGGCTGCTGGAGCGCGACGACCCGGGCCGTGCGCGCGAGGAGGTCCGCGACATCGAGACCCTGACCCGGCAGGCGCTCGGCGACGTGCGGGCGACCGTGTCCGGGTACCGGGAGGTGTCGTTGTCGGCGGAGCTGGTGGGCGCGCGTGCCGCGTTGCGCGCGGCGGGCATCGAGGCGGACCTGCCGCACGCGGTGGACAACGTGCACCCGGACCTGCAACGGGTGTTCGGGCACGTGCTGCGGGAAGGGGTGACGAACGTGCTGCGGCACTCGGCGGCCACCCGGTGCGAGGTGCGGTTGGGCGACACCTGGCTGGAGGTGCGCGACAACGGCCGCGGCCGCGGCACGGGCGTGCCCGGCACGGGGTTGGCGGGCCTGGCCGACCGGCTCGCGGAGGTCGGTGGCACGGTGGAGGCCGGACCGGCTGCGGGTGGCGGGTACCGACTGCGGGCGGAGGTCGCGTGATCAGGGTGCTGTTGGCCGACGACCAGGCGTTGGTGCGCGGCGCGTTCGCCGCCATGCTGGGGCTGGAGCCGGACATCGAGGTGGTGGCGCAGGTCAGCGCGGGCGACGAGGTGGTGCCCGCGGCACGCCGGACCGCGCCGGACGTGGCGCTGCTGGACGTGCAGATGCCCGGCCTGGACGGGCTGTCGGCGGCCGCGGAGCTGCACGCCGCCCTGCCGTCGTGCCGGGTGATCGTGTGCACCACGTTCGGCAGGCCCGGCTACCTGGCGCGGGCGATGGCGGCCGGCGCGGTCGGGTTCGTGGTCAAGGACGCGCCGCCGGAGCACCTGGTCGACGCGGTGCGGCGGGCCCACGCCGGGCTGCGGGTGGTCGACCCGGTGCTGGCGGCGGAGTCGTTGGCCCACGGGCGCAGCCCGTTGACCGAGCGCGAGCGCGACGTGCTGGCGTGCGCGCGGGACGGCGGCACGGTGGCCGACCTGGCCAAGGCGCTGCACCTGTCGGAGGGGACGGTCCGCAACCACCTGTCCGCCGCCATCGGCAAGACCGGCGCGCGCACGCGGGCCGAGGCGGTCCGGGTGGCCGAGGAGAACGGCTGGCTGTGACGACCGGTCAGGCGCAGGGCTCGGCCGGGCTGCCCAGCGCCGCCGCGGGCGTGCCGGTGGCGAGGCCGGTCAGCGTGATCGGCACGCGCACGCAGTTGTCGCCCTCGTCCAGCTCCCGCAGCCGATTGCCGGGATCGATCCGGGTGACGAGCGCGTACGTGCCGTCCGCCAGCCCGCCGACCTCGATCATCTGGTCGGGTAGCGCCCACCAGTACTCGTCCGCCCAGCCCCGGGAGATGCCGTTGCGGAACGCGTCGACGCCCGGCGGCGAGTCGGGTTCCGGGTCCAGGCAGCGGGGCGCGGGGTAGGTCTGCGGCGCGTTGCCCTTCCGGTCCCACCAGGCCAGTTCGGTGTCGGCCATGCAGAAGCCGTTCTTCTTGCCGACGGCGGCGGGGCCGGTCCCGGTCGGCCGCCCGGCGGCGTCCACGGCCCACAGCTCGGACACGGAGAAGTCCTCGAAGTGGTAGTGGGCGTGGATCGGGTGGTAGCGCATCGAGCCGACGGACGGGACGTCGGTGAACGTCCCGTCCGAGCGGTGGACGCGCTGGGCCCCGGGCACCTCGTCCGGCCGCTCGCCGGCGGGCGTGCGGTAGCGGACGTCCACCGGGCCGTCGCCGGTGTTGGCCATCGCCAGGCCCAACCACAGGCCCAGCCCCCCCG
>NZ_JBHYXZ010000117.1:0-27996 GCF_042752395.1 Actinosynnema sp. NPDC059335
GATCCGACGAGGATCCCCGCCCCCCTCATTTTCCCGGTGGGCGCACGCACCGTGCGGCCGGCGACACGGGACGTGAACGCCAGCGGTTCCCGCAGGGGAAAACCACCTCGGGCGGAGCGCGACGATGCGGGACGCCCCGCGCGGCCACCGGGAAGGGACCCGGGCGCGCGGGACGCCCCGCGTCGGGTCAGATGTCGTCCAGCACCGGCTCGAAGGCCAGTTCGGCCGCGCCGACGAGCTTCGCGTCGCGGCCCAGCGGCGAGGAGACGATGCGGGTGCCGCCGACCGCCCGGGACACCAGCGAGCGCTTCTGCACGCTGTGCCGCAGCTGGTCCACCAGCGACTCCGGCAGGGCGGTGAACAGGTCGCCCAGCACCACCAGCTCCGGCCCGAGCATGTTCACCACGGTGATCAGGCCCATGGCGAGCCACTCGGTGAACTCCCCCAGCCGGTGCGCGACGCTGTCCGGCGACCCGGCCAGCGACCGCAGCTCCGCCACCACGGTGCCGCGCGGCGCGTCCTCGGGCAGCGCCAGGGCCCGGCACAGGGCCGCCTCGCCCACCTCGGTCTCCCAGCAGCCGTGGCAGCCGCAGTAGCAGCGCCGGCCGCCGGGGCGGACCACCATGTGCCCCAGCTCGCCGACGTAGCCGCCGGTGCCGCGCAGCGGGCGGCCGCTGGAGATGACGCCGCCGCCGATGCCGACGTCGGCGGAGATGTAGACCATGTCGGACGCGCCGCGGGCCGCGCCGCGCACGTGTTCGGCCAGGGCGCCCAGCTCGGCGTCGTTGCCGACCTGGACGGGGACCTTGAGCACCGACGACAGCCGGTCGCCCAGCGCGACGTCGGTCCAGTGCAGGTTGGGCGCCTCGTGCACGAGCCCGTCGGAGCGGCGCACCACGCCGGGCACGGAGACGCCCACCCCGACCGCGCTGACGTCCAGCTCGTCGGCCAGGAGCTTGGCCGAGTCGGCGATGTGCGTGATCACCTCGCCGGGGTCGCGGGTGCGGTGGTGCAGGTTCCACGAGTCCCGGCCGAGGATGTCGCCGCCGAGCCCCACCATGGCCATCGCCACCTGCTCCACGCGGATGTCGATGGCCATGACGACGGCCGCCTGCGGCTGCGGCAGCACCAGCAGCGACGGGCGGCCGGCGCCGGAGCGCTGCGCCGGCACCCGTTCGGCCACCACGCCGGATTCGGCCAGGCCGTCCACCAGGGCTTTGATCGTGCTGCGGTTGAGGCCCAGCTCAGCCGCGAGCGACGCCCTGGTGGAGGGCCCGTCGACGTGCAGTCGGCGCAGCAGCGCCGTCCTGTTGTGCCTGCGTACCTCGTCGGGTCGGGCTCCCGCGGTGGGTGTGCTCACGTCAGCGGGCGGCGGTTGCCGCCCGGCGGCGGGACAGCGCGTCGACGCTCGCGGCCAGCAGCAGCACCAGGCCCGTCACGATGAACACCACGGCGGCGGGCTGGTTGAGCAGGCCCATGCCGTTCTGGATGATCGCGAGCACCGCGCCGCCGATCACCGCGTCGCGCAGCTTGCCCTTGCCGCCGAACAGCGACGTGCCGCCGATGACCGCCGCGCCGACCGCCATCAGCAGCGTGTTGCCGCCACCGGCGTTCGGGTCGACCGAGCCGACCTTCGACGAGTAGATGATCGCGCCGACGGCCGCCAGGGAGGAGGCGATCACGAACACGCTCATCCGGATCTGCGCGACGTTGATGCCGGCGCGCCGGGCCGCTTCCTTGTTGCCGCCCACCGCGTACACGTGCCGGCCGTAGCTGGTGCGTTCGAGCACGAACGTGCCGATGACCAGCAGCAGGAGCACGATCGGCACCACGAACGGCACGCCGGTGATGACCACGAGGCTGCTCTGGGACCGGTTGAGCGTCAGCGCGTAGGTGGCCACGGCGGCCAGCACCACGACCACGCCGACCTTGACCAGCACCATCGGGGTGGGCAGCGCGACCAGGCCCTTGCGCAGCCGGCTGAAGTGGCGGCTCAGCACGACGGCGGCGTAACCGCCGGCGGCGACGACGAACAGCGCCCAGGAGCCCGCGGTGCTGAGGTTGCCGTTGGCCACGCTGAAGATCACGTCGTCGCGCAGGCCGAGCGTGCCGCCCTGGCCGATGAGCTGGAGGATCACGCCGCCCCACGCCAGGAACAGCGCGAGGGTCACGACGAACGACGGGATGCCCACGCGGGCGACCAGGAAGCCGGTGATGCAGCCGATCGCGGTGCCGACGCACACGGCGAGCAGCATCTCGACCCACGGGTTGGCCGGCACGCCGATCAGCGCGATGGCCAGCGCCACGACGGACAGCGCGGCGCCCGCCCAGATCCGCATCAGCGCGGCGAGCACGGCCGCCAGCGCCAGCAGGGCGCAGAACAGGTAGAACACGGTGTCGCCCATGCCGCCGAGCAGGTTGCCGCCCTTGATCAGGTGCAGCGCCATGACCGAGGCGCACACGCCGGACGCGGTGCCGGCGGACAGGTCGATCTCGCCCAGGAGCAGCACGAACACCAGGCCCATGGCGATGGTGACGATGCTCGCGCCCTGCTGGAGCAGGTTGGCGATGTTGCCCAGGGTCAGGAAGCTGTCGGCCAGCGAGCTGAACACGATCAGCAGCACGACGACGCCGAGCAGCGCGGGCAGGGAGCCGAGTTCGCCGCCGCGCAGGCGGGCGACGTAGTCGCGCACCGCTTCGCCGGTGGACTGGGAGGTGGTGTCGATGCCGAAGTCGGAGATCGCGCCCTGCGGTGTGTCCGGGGCGGTCTCGCTGGTGGTGTTGGTCATGCTGCGTTCCTCGTCGTGGGGAGCTCTACGCGGGCATCAATCCGGGCGGGCATCAGATGGTCGCGTTCTCGGGTCGGGCGATGCCCAGGTCGCCGGAGCGGCCCGCGGTGATCAGCTCGACGACCTGGCCGTGGGTGACGTCCTTGGTGTTGACCTCGGCCGCCATCCGGCCCAGGTACAGGCAGGCGATGCGGTCCGCGACCTCGAACACGTCGTTCATGTTGTGGCTGATCAGCACGACGCCCAGGCCCTGCTCGGCGAGCCGGCGCACCAGGTCGAGCACCTGGCGGGTCTGCGCGACGCCGAGCGCCGCGGTCGGCTCGTCCAGCAGCACGACCTTGCTGTTCCACAGCACGGCCTTGGCGATCGCCACGGTCTGCCGCTGGCCGCCGGACAGCGACGCGACCTGCGTGCGCACCGACTTGACCGTGCGGACCGACAGCGAGGTCAGCGTCTTGCGGGCGGCCTGCTCCATGTCCGCCTCGTCGAGCATGCCGAACTTGCCGCGTTCCCGGCCCAGGAACATGTTCTGCACGATGTCGAGGTTGTCGCACAGCGCGAGGTCCTGGTAAACGACCTCGATGCCCAGCTGCGCGGCGTCACGGGGGCCGTGGATGTGCACTTCCTCGCCGTTGAACACGACCTGACCGGAGTCGGTCGGGTGGATGCCCGCGATGCACTTGACCAGCGTCGACTTGCCCGCGCCGTTGTCGCCGACCAGGGCGGTGACCTGGCCGGGGTACACGGCGAAGTCGATGTCGTGCAGGACGTGCACCGGACCGAAGCTCTTGTTGATGCCGCGCAGCTCGAGGATCGGCTCGCTCACTGGATTTCCTCTCCAACGATGGGCGTGCCGGAGCGGGGTGCGTCTCCCACACCCCGCCCCGGCACGAGCCTGGATTACTTGATGCCGAGCTCGGCGCAGACGGTGGCCAGGTCGCCGCCGCAGATCTCCGTCGCCTTGACGAAGCCCGCGTCCACGACGGTCTTGACCTTGTCCTTGGTGATCAGCTGCGCGGGCAGCAGGACCGACTTGACGTCGCGGTTGCCGGTGGTGTCCTTGGTGACGCCGGTGGCGAGCGCGTCGGCGGCCGCGGTGTCGTTCTTGGCCAGCGCCGCGGCCAGCTTGGCGGTCGCGTCGGCCTGCTCGTTGATCGGCTTGAACACGGTCATGAACTGGTCGCCGCGCAGGATGGCCTGCAGGCCCTCCGGGGTGGCGTCCTGGCCGGTGACCGGGACCTTGCCGTTGAGGCCGTACTTCTTCAGCACGGTGATGACCGCGCCGGCGAGGCCGTCGTTCGCGGCGACGACGCCGTCGACCTTCTGGCCGTTGCCGGTCAGGATCTGCTCGAAGGTGGTGCCGCCCTTCTGGTTGTCCCAGTTGTCGATCGGCTGGGACTGGACGAGCTTCAGGTCGCCCGACTCGTACTTCGGCTTCAGCACGTTCTGCTGGCCGTTGTAGAACAGCGTGGCGTTGTTGTCCGTCGGGGCGCCCTCGATCTCGATGATCTCGGCCGGCTTCTTGCCCGGCGCCAGCGCCTCCAGGCCCTGCACCAGGCCCTGGCCCTGCAGCTCGCCGACCTTCACGTTGTCGAACGAGACGTAGTACTTCGAGCTGCCGCCCAGGTTCAGCCGGTCGTAGTCGATGACCGGGATGCCCTGCGCCTCGGCCTTCTTCGCGACCGTCGCGCCGATCTCGCTGTTCGGCGTGGCGATGATCAGGACCTTGACGCCGGCGTTGATCATGCCGTCGGCCAGGGTGGAGAACTTCTGCACGTCGCCCTGGGCGTTCTGGATGTCCGCCTGGAGGCCCTCGGCCTCCAGCGCCTTCTTCAGCAGCGGCTTGTCGAAGCCTTCCCAGCGCGCGGAACTCGCGGTCTCGGGGAGGATGACGCCGACCTTCGCGCCGGACGAGCCGCTGTTCGTGTTGGTGTCCGAGGTGGTGCTCCCACCACCGGACGTGTTGGCGCCACATGCCGTCATGGCCACGGCCAGGCCGGTGCCAAGGGCGATGAGAGCGAGGCTCTTGCTGCGCATCCGCCATCCCTTTCACGCAGGAGCGTAAATGTTGTGGCGCACAACGTATGCCGTGACATGCGGTGACCGGAAGCACACTTGACCGGTAAAGTAGGCACGATGCGCTAACGACGAGGTAACCGAACGGACATACGGTTACGCCTAATGCAGTAGCAGGTTACGTCCGGTGACAACCGCGGTCACAACGAACATCACCAGGAGCGCAGCGTCGCGATCCGCTCTTCGAGCTGCTCGATGCTCGCCATCGCCGTCGGCGGGCCGCCGCAGTACTCCCGCAGCTGGTTGTGGATCTTGCCGTGCGGCTTCTTGGTGCGGTGGTGGTGCATGGCCACCAGGGTGTTCAGCTCCTTGCGCAGTTGCGCCAACCGCTCCTGCACGCTCGCCGTCCGCACGGGCGCGGGCGGCGGCGGGGCGGCGACCTGCCGCTTGCCCGCCTCGATGAGCTGCTTCTCCTGCCGCTGCCGCAGCAGCTCGCGCACCTGGTCGGGTTCGAGCAGGCCCGGCAGGCCCAGGTACTCCTGCTCCTCCTCGCTACCCGCGAACGCGGCCGTGCCGAACGACGAGCCGTCGTAGATCACCTGGTCCAGCTCGGCGGACGCGCCGAGCGAGGTGAACGCCCTCTCCTCCTCGCCCGGCTCGTCCTTGACCTGGTTGGCCTGGGACAGCAGCTCGTCGTCCCAGCCGTCCTTCTCCCGGTGCGGCTTGCCCAGCACGTGGTCGCGCTGCTGCTCCAGCTCGCTGGCCAGGCCCAGCAGGACCGGCACGCTGGGCAGGAACACGCTGGCCGTCTCGCCCTTGGCGCGGGCGCGCACGAACCGGCCGATGGCCTGGGCGAAGAACAGCGGCGTGGAGGCGCTGGTGGCGTACACGCCGACGGCCAGCCGCGGCACGTCCACGCCCTCGGACACCATCCGGACCGCGATCAGCCAGCGGTCGGTCGAGGCGGCGAACTCGGCGATCCGGCCGGACGCCTTCGGGTCGTCGGACAGCACCAGCGTCGCGTCGTGGCCCGTGGTGCGCTTCAGGATCTCGGCGTACGCCTTGGCCACGGTCTGGTCGGTGGCGATGACCAGGCCGCCCGCGTCCGGCATGCCGCCCTCGCGCAGCTGCGTCAGCCGCAGGTCGGCGGCCTTGAGCACGGACGGCATCCACTCGCCGGTCGGGTCCAGCGCGACCCGCCAGGCCCGCGCGGTCTGCTCCTGGGTCAGCGGCTCGCCGAGGCGGGCGGAGAACTCCTCGCCCGCGCTCGTGCGCCACTGCGCCTCGCCGGAGTAGGCCAGGAAGATCACCGGCCGGACCACGCCGTCGCGCAACGCGTCGGAGTAGCCGTAGGAGTGGTCGGCGCGGCTGCGCTGGACGCCGTCCGGGCCCGGCTCGTAGCTGACGAACGGGATCGGCGAGTCGTCCGACCGGAACGGCGTCCCGGTCAGGCACAGCCGCCGCACGGCGGGCGTGAACGCCTCGCGGATCGCGTCGCCCCACGACTTCGCGTCGCCGCCGTGGTGGACCTCGTCCAGCAGGACCAGCGTCTTGCGGTTCTCCGTGCGGACGCGGTGCAGCGTCGGGTGGGCGGCGACCTGGGCGTAGGTGAGCGCGACGCCGTGGTAGTCGCGGGAGGTCACCGCCATGGTGTTGCGGAAGTTCGAGTCGATCGCGATGCCCGCCTCGGCCGCCGCCTTCGCCCACTGGTGCTTCAGGTGCTCGGTGGGGGTGACGATCGTGACGGCCTCGATCGTGCGGTCGGCCAGCAGCTCGGCCGCGACCCGCAGGCCGAACGTGGTCTTGCCCGCGCCGGGCGTGGCGACGGCGAGGAAGTCCTTGGGCTTCGCGGCCAGGTACTTCGTCAGCGCGCGGCGCTGCCAGGCGCGGAGGGGACGGGTCGTGGCGACTTGCGGTTGCGACAACCTCGAACCCTTTCTGCGCTGATCAGCGGCGGTGCCGCGGTGCCGGTGCGGCGGTGGACACGCAAATGCCCTCGGTGCGGGCGACCGTCGAGGGCAGGCACAGCCTACCCGCTGCGGCGGCGGCGCACCGTCGCCGATGCCGCGAAATCACCCGCCATGCACCATGCTTGATGTTGCGATGGGCTCGCCTAGGGACGACAGGACGCGCAGCACGGGCCGCAAGGGGCCCCTGCGGCTGTTGGCGCGCACGTTGTCGAAGGCGTGGGACGGCAGCATCTTCTCCGAGGCGGCCGAGGCGGCGTTCTGGCAGGTCCTCTCCTTCCCGCCGCTGCTGCTGGGGCTGCTCGGCAGCCTCGGGTACCTCGGCGACTGGTTCGGGCCGGAGGTCGTCAGCGCGGTCAAGGACCGGATCATCTCGACCTGCCGCACGATCTTCAGCCAGGACGTGGTCAACGGGGTGATCGTGCCCACCGTCGACCAGATCCTCACCACCGGCAAGGGCGAGATCGTCTCGGTCGGCTTCCTGATCTCGCTGTGGGCGGGGTCGTCGGCGATGTCGTCGTTCGTGGACGCGATCACCGCGGCGCACGACCAGTACGGGGTGCGCAACGAGGTGTGGCAGCGGATCTTCGCGCTGCTGCTGTACCTGGCGAGCCTGGTGCTGCTGATCATCGGCCTGCCGGTGCTGGCGCTGGGGCCGGACCTGCTGCCCGGCCTGTTCCCGGGGTCGTGGCGGCCGACGATCGAGGCGTGGCTGAGCGGGTTCTACTACCCGGTGATCGCGGTGCTGCTGGTGCTGGCGCTGGCGACGCTCTACAAGCTGTCGCTGCCGAACAAGCTGCCGTGGCACCGGCTCGTGCCGGGGGCGGTGCTGGCGATGGCGGTGTTCCTGCTGTCGTCGGTCGGGCTGCGGCTCTACATCCAGTGGATCACGACCACCGGCTACACCTACGGCGCGTTGGCGACGCCGATCGCGTTCCTGCTGTTCGCGTACCTGATCGGGTTGGCGATCACGATCGGCGCGTACTTCAACAGCGCGATGCAGGAGATGTGGCCGGCGAAGATGACGCGGCGGCAGCGGCGGCGCTGGCAGCGGCTGGAGATCGAGCGGGCGGCCGAGCGGGTCAGGTCGGACGAGGAGCGGCAGTCCCGGTCGGGCGGCCCCGCGGAACCCCGGCCGCACACCGCGCCGTCGCCGGCGGACGCGAACCGCACGATGCCGTTGCCGGTGGAACGCCGGAAGCGGGACGCACCCGAGACCGTGCCGGTGGAGCGGCCGACGACCGGGGGCCCGCAGCCGGGCCCGAACGCGGGCGGGACCACGCCCGTCGAGCGGCGGGTGGTGCGGGAGACGCCGGTGCGCGGGCACGGGTCGGGCCCCGGCGGGTCGGGGCCGGGGCCGTCCTAGCGGGGGTCGGTCAGTCGCCGCCCTTGGGCAGGCTGTCGTAGATCTTCTTGCATTCCGGGCAGACGGGCGAGCCCGGCTTCGGCGACTTCGTCACCGGGAACACCTCGCCGCACAGCGCCACCACGTGCGTGCCCATCACCGCGCTCTCGGCGATCTTGGCCTTGCGCACGTAGTGGAACATCTTCGGCGTGTCGTCACCGGTGTGGTCCGTGCCTTCCGGCCGGGTCTCCACGTCGGGCAGAGTCTGCGTGCTCACGCGCCCAGCGTACCTGGGATGATGGCCCCTCGTGAGCACGCCGAGCGTCACCGAAGAGGTCCGATCCGCCCTGGCCGAGAACCGGCCGGTGGTCGCGTTGGAGAGCACGATCCTGTCCCACGGGCTACCGCCCGGCCGCAACCGCGAGGTCGCCGAACGGCTCGAAGGCGTGGTGCGCGCCGCGGGCGCGGTGCCGGCCACGATCGCCGTGCTCGGCGGCGTCCCCCGGATCGGGTTGACCCCCGCCGAGCTGGACCGCGTCTGCGACCCCGCCCACGACCTGGTGAAGCTGTCCCGCCGGGACCTGGGCGCGGCGTACGCGCTCAAGCGCGACGGCGCGACGACCGTGGCGAGCACGGCGGCGCTGGCGCACGCGGCGGGCATCGGGGTGTTCGCCACCGGCGGCCTGGGCGGGGTGCACCGGGGCGCGCGGGAGACCTGGGACGTGTCCGCCGACCTCGACGTGCTGGCCACGACGCCGGTGCTGGTGGTGTGCTCGGGCGTGAAGTCGATCCTGGACATGGGCGCGACGCTGGAGCTGCTGGAGACCCGCTCGGTGCCGGTGATCGGCTACCGCACAGACCGGTTCCCCGCGTTCTACCGCCGCGAGTCGGAGTTCGGCGTGCCGTGGCGGGTGGACACGCCCGCCGAGGCCGCCGCGGTGGTGGCCGCGCACCGGACCGCGCCCGGCGAGGCGGGCGTGCTGCTGGCGAACCCGATCCCGGCCGAGTTCGAGATGGACGCCGGGCTGCACGACCGGCTGCTCGCGGAGGGCCTGGAGCTGCTGCGCGAACGGGACGTGCACGGCAAGGAGGTCACGCCGGTGCTGCTGGAGCACTTCCACACGGCCAGCGGCGGCGTGAGCCTGGACGCGAACGAGGCGCTGGTGGTGTCGAACGCCTCCCTGGCCGCGGCGGTGGCCGTGGAGCTGGCGGCGTGACGGGGATCGTCGTCGTCGGCGACGCCGGGCTGGACGTGGTGGCCCGGCACTCCGGGCCGATCGTGCACGGCGGCGACTCGCGCGCGTCGGTGACCATCGAACCCGGCGGCGCGGGCGCGAACACGGCGGTGTGGCTGGCCGCGTGCGGCGCGTCGCCGGTGCTGGTGGCGCGGGTCGGCGCGGACTCCGCGGGCCGGCAGGTGCACGCCGAGCTGACCGCGGCCGGCGTCCGGTGCGCGTTCGCCGTGGACCCCGATGCGGCCACGTGCTGCGTGGTCGTGCTGGTGGACGACACGGGCCAGCGCAGCATGCTGCCCGACCGGGGCGCGAACGCCCGCTTCTCCCCCGGCGACCTGGACCGCGGCCTGCTGCGCGACGCCTCGCACCTGCACCTGTCCGGGTACGTGCTGCTGGACGCGTCGTCGCGGCCCGCGGGGCTCGCGGTGCTGCGGGCCGCGCGGGAGGCGGGGTTGACCACGTCGGTGGACCCGCAGTCGGCGGCGTTGATCTACGACGGGTTCCTGGACGACGTGCGCGGGGTGGACGTGCTGCTGCCCAACACCGAGGAGCTGGTCGCGCTCACCGGGTCCGCCGAGCCGGCGTCGGCCGCGGCGCTGCTGGACGTGGTCGGCGCGGTGGCGCTGACCTCCGGGGCGGACGGGGCGAGCTGGGTGGACCGGGGCGGCGTGGTGTCCGTGCCGGCCGAGGACGTCGAGTGCGTGGACTCCACCGGCGCGGGGGACGCGTTCGACGCCGGGCTGCTGGCGGCGTGGCTGTCCGGGGCGTCGCGGCGGGACGCGCTGCTCGGCGGGGTGCGCGCGGCGGCCCGGGCGGTGTCCGCCGTCGGCGCGCAGCCGGCGGGTCAGCCCTCGATGACGTGATGCCCGCGCGCCTCGAGGGCGCGGTGCTCCTTGACGAACCGGCTGGCCTTCTCCGCCTTGCGGGGAGGCCGGTCGTTCGCGATCAGCACGGCCATCCACGGCAGCGGGACGGACAGCACGATCAGCGCCAGCGCCAGCCACCAGGTCTGGTAGAAGACCATCGCCAGGACGAGGCACGGGATGCGCGCGCCCATCATGATCGCGTACTTGCGCTTGCGCGCGGCGTGCTGCTCCTCGTACGAGGGAGCCGCCTCGGTGATGAGCACCGGAGTGCCGTCGCGCTCGGGACTGGCCATGACTCCATACTCCCACCACGCGGACCGGACCGACACCTCCCGGTCCGCCAACTCACACGGGCGCGCGCCGGTGCCCGTGACCTTAGGATCCCGCTGTGGTCGCCCTTGATCGCCTGGTCGACGTGCTCGGCAGCCTCGGCACGCACCTGAGCTGCGCGCCGAGGGGGCGGGACGTCGAGCTGCGCGGGGTGGCGCTGCACGATCCGGCCGAGCAGACGCCCGCCGCGCCGGACGACGTGCTGCTCGGGTTGGGCGTGCCCACGCCCGCGGCGGCGGCGCGGCTGGTCGGCGGCACGCCGGCGGCGGCGGTCGTGCTGCACGGGGCCCCGCCGCTGGACGAACGGGTGGTCGCGGCGGCGAAGCGGTCCGGCGCGGCGGTGCTGCTGGTGGACCCGTCGGTGCCGTGGGGCCAGCTGGCGAACGTCGCGCAGACCCTGGTGCTGGGCGGGCAGGGGTCCGGTGACCTGTTCGCGGTGGCGGACGCGATCGCGGCGGTGGTCGGCGGCCCGGTGACGATCGAGGACCAGCAGTCGCGGGTGCTGGCGTACTCGTACCGGCAGCAGGACGTGGACCCGGTGCGGGTCCAGACGATCCTGGGGCGGCGGGTGCCCGAGGAGGCGCGGCAGGCGCTGGACGCCTACGGCGTGTTCACGCACCTGGCCCGGTCCGACGACCCGCTGTTCGTGCCGAAGCTGACCGACCGGCTGGGCGGGCGGCTGGTGGCGGCAGTGCGGGCGGGGCGCGAGCTGCTCGGCTCGGTGTGGGTCGAGGTGGACGACCCGGTCGACGCGGCGCGCGAGGACGCCCTGGTGGACGGCGCGCGGACGGCGGCGCTGCACCTGCTGCGGGCCCGCGCGTCGGCGGACCTGGAGCGCCAGGCCGAGGCGGACCTGGTGATCGAGGCGTTGGAGTCGGGGCTGCCCGCGAACCTGGCCCGGCTGGGGCTGCCGTCGTCCGACCTGCGGGTGATCGCGGTGCAGGCGCACGCCGGCGAGGGCGAGCACGGGGCGGCGCTGCTCGCGTTCTCCCGGGCGACGGCGGGGTTCGGCTGGTCGCGGCCGGGGCGGTCGGCGTTGTTCGGCAACGTGCTCTACACCGTGCTGCCGTGCGGGGAGGACCCGGCGGCGGCGGTGGAGTGGGTGCGGGCGCTGGGGCGGGAGCTGCCGGCGGAGGCCGTGGTGCAGGCCGGGATCGGGGGTCGGGCGGACGCCGCGTCGCTGCCCGCATCGCGCGGCGAGGCCGACGAGTGCCTGGCGCTGTCCGGCGGCGAGCCCGTGGTGTACGACGGGGCGTGGGCGAAGGTGCTGCTGCGGCGGTTGGCGGGCGTGGCGGAGGCCGGGCGGCTCCCGTCGCGCGGACCGGTGGCGGACCTCGTGCGGCACGACGCCCGGCACGGCACGCAGTACGCGGTGACGTTGCGGGCGTGGTTGGCGGCGCAGGGCGACGCGCGGGAGGCCGCGCGGGCGCTGTCGGTGCACCCGAACACGTTGCGGTACCGGATGCAGCGCATGGCGGCGGTGACGTCGCTGGAGCTGGACGACCCGGAGCAGCGGCTGGCGCTGGCGATCGCGCTGGCGATCACGCCGCCGGCCTGACCGTCCGGGCCTCCCGGCGGCCCGCGCGGTCCGCCGCGGCCGTGGGATCCGCCGTCACCTCGTGCTGGTCCGGACCGTGGCCGTCCACTCGGCCGCACCGCCCGGACCGCGGTCGCCGAGCGCGATCAGCGCGCAGGCGCGCCCCTGGTCGAGCAGCGACTGCGTGATCGTGGTGAGCCCTTCCCGCAGGGCGTCCGGCCCGTCGTCCCAGCCGGCCACGGCGACGTCCGCCGGCACGCGGAGCCCGCGCCGCCGGGCCGCGTCGAGCACGGCGAACGCCAGTTGGTCGCTCATCGCCACCACCGCGTCCGTGTCGCACGCGTCGAGCAGCAGGTCGGCCAGGGCGGCGGCCTCCTCGCGGTCGTTGCGGGCCACGACGGCCACGGGCAGGCCGGCCGGGTCGCGGCCGACGTCCCGGCAGTGGTCGTACACGCCCTGGAGGCGGTCGCGGGTGACCGGGAACGCGACCCGCGCGGCGTCCGGTCCCGTCTCCAGCCGCGGCCGGCGGTCCCGGTCGAAGGGGAACGCGAGGACGCTCGGGCGGCGCGCGCCGGGGAACGTGCGGGCGGCCAGCTCCCGGGCCGACGCGCGGTTGTCGATGCCGACCACCTCCGCGCCGCCGACCGCCGGACCGCCGTGCACCGCGACCGGTTTGCCGAGGCCGCCCACCACGTCGAGCACCGGGTCGGTGTCGACGGTCGTCCAGACGATGTAGCCGTCGACCGACGCCGACCGCACCCGTTCGACGTCCTGCTCCTCCCCGGTGGTCGGGATGAGGTTGAGCCCGATCCCGCGTTCCCGGCAGACCTCGGCGACCCCCGTCAGGAACCGGCGGGCCTGGGGGTCCTCGAACGCGTACGCGAGGTGTTCGCCGAGCACCACGCCGATCGCGCCGGTGCGGCGGCGGCGCAGGGAGCGCGCGGTCGGGTCCGGTCCCCGGTAGCCGAGCGCGGCGGCGACCTCGCGGACCCGGCGCAACGTGTCCGGCGCGACCCGGTCCGGCTGGTTGTAGCAGTACGACACGGTCATCGGCGAGACGCCGCTGCGCCGCGCCACCTCCGCCATGGTGACGCGCGGCGCGCCGGCGCTGGACATGGGCACAGCTTATCTGTGTATCGTTACACAATGCGGATGGTCTCCCGGACCGGTGTGGCGCTGACCGCGTTGAGCACCGCCTGCTTCGTCTCCGTGACGTCGGAGAACCTGCCCGTGGCGCTGCTGCCGCAGCTGACGGCCGGTTTCGGCGTGTCGGAGTCGGCGGTGGGGCTGCTCATGACGGGGTACGCGGTGGTCGTCGCGGTCTCGGTGGTGCCGCTGGTCGCCGCGACGGCGGGCTGGGACCGCCGCACCACCGCGCTGGGCGCCGTGGCCGCGGTCGTGGCGTCCAACCTGCTGCTGGCCGTCGCGCCCGGTTACGGGGTCGCGGTGGCCGCCCGGCTGGTCGCGGCCGTGGGGCACGGCGTGTTCTGGTCGGTCGTCGCGCCGATGGCCGCGCGCCTGGTCGGGTCCGGGCGGTCCGGCCGCGCCACGGCGGTGGTGTTCGCCGGGAACTCGCTGGCCTTCCTGGTGGGGCTGCCGCTCGGCTCGTGGCTCGGCACGACGCTCGGCTGGCGGCTGACCGTGCTGCTCATGGCGGTCGTCGCGGCGCTGTCGGCGGTGGCGATCCGGCTCACGGTCGACCCGATGCCGGCGGACGGCCCGGCGCGACGCCGGTCGCCGGTCCGGGAGGTGCTGTCCGACCGGTCCCTGATCCCGGTGAACGTGGTGACGCTGGTCGTGGTGACGGGCCACTTCGCGGCGTTCACCTACATCACGGCGATCATCGCCGACTACGCGCACCTGACCGGTTCGGCGACGTCGGCCCTGCTCCTCGCCTACGGCGCGCTGGGCCTGGTCGGGCTGGTGCTGATCGGGCGGCACGTCGACCGCCGGCCGCTGGCCACGGCGCTCGCGGTCACCGGCGGGCTCGGCGCGTGCCTGCTCGTGCCGCTCGTCGCGGGTCCGGGCGTCCTGGCCGGCGGGGCCGTCGTGCTGTGGGCCGCGCCGGCGGGCGGGCTGGCCGTGGTGCTCCAGGCCGCGGTCCTGCGCGCGGCGACCGACCGGCCGGACCTCGCGTCGGCGGTGTACGTCGTGGCGTTCCAGGTCGGCATCGCCCTGGGCGCGTGGGCCGGGGGCGTCTTCCTCGACCGGGGCGCGCTGCCCGCCGCCCTGGCCACGGCCGTGGTGTGCGGCCTGGTCGCCGCCGTCGTGGCCGGCCGTTCCGCCGCGTTCAACCGCGTGCCCGCCGACCACCTCCGGTGACACCGCGCCCGACCGCTCCCCCGCACCCGCCGACCGGGGCCTCGGGTTCCACCGGTGTGCCGGGCCGTTCCGCCCCGCGCCCCCGGTGCCCAGCGACCGCCCCGCCGTAGGGCCGCGTGTCGCCGACAGCCGCCGCCTGCCCCGCGACCGGCCGACCACTGAGCCCTGCGCCCGCCGACCGGGCCTCCGCGGCCGCGCGTCGGGTGGGGTCGGCCCGGCGGAGGCCGGTGGGGCGCGAGACCATGACCGGGTGCTCCCTGATCTTTCTCCCGACCTGACCGCACGGCTGCGCGAGGCGTTCCGCGCCGCCGACTACGACGCGGACGGGGTGGTCGACGCGCTCGGGCCGCAGGCCCACGCCGCCCTGAGCCGGGGCGAGCCCGAGGCCGCCCGGCGCGCCACCCGCGACGCCGGCGCGCTCGGCACCCTGGTCCGGCTGTTCCTGCTCGGCGACACCGAGCCCGAGGCGGCCGTCCGCGCGGCGCTGCCCGACGTGGACCTGGACACCGCCGTCAAGGCGGAGGTCCTGCGCGGCGACGGGGACGGGCTGCGGGCGGGGCTGGACATCCGGCCCTACGGCGACGACGAGGGCTCCTGGTGGGTCGTCGCCGACCAGGACGCCGACCAGCGCGGCGGCCCCGTGCCCGCCGACCACGTGCTGGGCGTCGGCCACGCGTCCATCAGCCTGGCCCGCGCCACCTCGCGCCGCCCGGTCGGCACGCTGCTCGACCTGGGCACGGGTTGCGGCGTCCAGGCCCTGCACGCGAGCCGGCACGCCGACCGCATCACCGCCACCGACCTGTCCGAACGCGCGCTCGCCCTGGCCGCGGGCACGTTCCGGCTCAACGAGCTGGACGTGGAGCTGCGGCGGGGCGAGTGGTTCGGCCCGCTGCGCGGCCGCCGGTTCGACCAGGTCGTGTGCAACCCGCCGTTCGTCGTGGGGCCGCCGCGCGTCGACTACGTCTACCGGGACTCGGGCCTGGCCGGCGACGACGCGAGCGCCCTGGTCGTGCGCCAGATGCCGGCCTTCCTGAACGAGGGCGGCGTGGGCCAGCTGCTGGCGTCGTGGCTGCACCGCCGCGGCGAGGACTGGGCCGACCGGGTCACGTCCTGGCTGCCGCGCGGCGGCGTGGACGCGTGGTTCGTGCAGCGCGACGTCGCCGACCCCGCCCTCTACGTCGGCACGTGGCTGCGCGACGCGGGCGTGGACCCGCGCGGCGCCGAGGGCCGGGCCAAGGCGTCGGCCTGGCTGGACTGGTTCGCCGAGAACGACGTGGAGGGCGTCGGCTTCGGGTTCGTCACGCTCCGGCGCACCGACACCGAGCACGCCGAGGTGGTGTGCGAGGACCTCCGCCACGCCTTCGACGACCCGCTGGGCCCGGAGTCCGCCGCCTGGCTCGACCGGGTGGCCTGGCTGCGCGCCACCGACAACGACCAGCTGCTGGCCACCCGGTTCACCGTGCCGGACGGCGTGCTGCTGGAGGAGGTGTCCGCGCCCGCCGAGGAGGGCTGGGAGGCGGTCGTGCGCCGCCTGCACCGCACCGACGGCCCCGGCTGGCAGCACGAGCTGGACGAGACCGCGGCCCGGCTGCTGGCCGGTTTCCGGGGCGCGCTGCCGCTGTCCGACCTGGTCACGCTGCTCGCCTACGCCCAGGACCTGGACGCCGACGCGCTCGCCGCGGCCGCGCTGCCGGTGGTCCGCGAGCTGGTCCGGCACGGCATGGTGGTGCCGGCGTGAGAGCGGTGGTGGCCCGCGTCACCGAGGCGTCGGTGACCGTGGACGGCGAGGTGGTCGGCGCGATCGACGAGCCGGGTCTGCTGGTGCTGCTGGGCGTGCACGTGGACGACGACGCCGACAAGGCGCGCGTCATGGCCCGGAAGCTGCACGAGTTGCGCATCCTGCGGGACGAGGAGTCGTGCGCCACGACCGGCGCGCCCCTCTTGGTTGTGAGCCAGTTCACACTCTACGGCGAGACGCGGAAGGGGCGGCGGCCGTCGTGGACCGCCGCCGCCCGGCCCGCGCACGCCGAGCCGTTGGTCGAGGAGGTGGTGTCGGAACTGCGCCGGAAGGGCGCGCGAGTACAAACCGGACGGTTCGGCGCGATGATGTCCGTCCGGAGTGCGAACGACGGTCCGTTCACCGTGTTGGTCGAACTCTAGATCCTTCTCAGGCAATCCTCAGGATTCCCCGCGCAACCGCTGTGACGGCAGTGACGTCTTGAGGTCGTGGGAAGCGGGAACCATTTCGGCACGGTTCGCGTTTCCACCAGTGTCAGACACCGAAAGGTGAGCCGCGCAGCGCAGCGCGGAGCGTGCGACACGACCGCACTGCCAGCCCGCGACACAAGGGGGAGGGAGCTCCATGACCGTCCCGAAGGTCCTCGACCGTCAGGTCGGGAACGAGACGACCACGAGCGCCGAGTTGGACCTCGACGCCCAGGGACCGGCCGCAGACCTGGTTCGGGTGTACCTGAACGGGATCGGCAAGACAGCCCTGCTGACGGCGGCCGACGAAGTGGAACTCGCCAAGCGGATCGAGGCGGGCGTCTTCGCGCAGCACAAGCTCGAGACCCATCCCGAGCTGCCGGAGGAGCGTCGGCGGGAACTGCGCGCGCTGATCCGCGACGGCCACGTCGCAAAGAACCACCTTCTCGAAGCGAATCTCCGGCTGGTCGTTTCCCTGGCGAAGCGATACACCGGGCGCGGAATGCCGCTGCTGGATCTGATCCAGGAAGGCAACCTGGGCTTGATCCGCGCGGTGGAGAAGTTCGACTACACCAAGGGCTTCAAGTTCTCGACCTACGCGACCTGGTGGATCCGCCAGGCGATCACCCGGGGAATGGCGGACCAGGGCCGCACGATCCGGCTGCCCGTCCACCTGGTGGAGCAGGTCAACAAGCTCGCCCGGATCAAGCGCGACCTGCACCAGCAGCTCGGCCGCGAGGCGACCAACGAGGAGCTGGCCAAGGAGTCGGGCCTGTCGCCGGAGAAGGTGGTCGACCTGCTCGACCACGCCCGCGACCCGGTGAGCCTGGACATGCCGGTCGGCACCGAGGAGGACGCCCCGCTGGGCGACTTCATCGAGGACTCCGACGCCACGGACGCCGAGAGCGCGGTCATCTCCGGCCTGCTCCAGGACGACCTGCGCCGGGTGCTGGCCACGCTGGACCCGCGCGAGCAGGCCGTGATCCGGCTGCGCTACGGCCTGGAGGACGGCCAGCCGCGCACCCTGGACCAGATCGGCAAGCAGTTCGGCCTGTCCCGGGAACGGGTCCGGCAGATCGAGCGCGAGGTCATGTCGAAGCTGCGGCAGGGCGAGCGGGCGGCCAAGCTGCGCGCCTACGCGAGCTGACGCGGCGCGAACTGACGCGATACAGCGGGAACGTCACCGCGGTGCGGGATTGACTTGTGACGCCGGTCACGGCACGGTCGTGCGTTGAGCCACGCGACACCTCCGCCCCATTCCGCGGGGGTGTCGCACGCCGAGGAAGGTCGGGGCGGTCGGGGGCCGGCCCGGCCTTCCGCGTCCCGCCTACAGGCCCAGGTACTCCGCGAGCTTCTCGCGGAAGAACCGCACGTGCGCCTCGCGCTCCTCGCCCGCGTACCCGCGCGGCACGCCCTCCACGATCATCACCAGGCACAGGTACGCCCGGTAGAGCGCGATCCGGGTCTCCTCGGCCGCGGTGAACCCCTCGACGCCGTAGCCCGCCAGGTAGTCCGCGTCCAGGTCGGTGAACAGCGCCACCGTCGCGATCTCGGCCAACGGGTCGCCGAACAGCGCCCGCTCCGGGTCGATGATCCCCTCGACGTGGCCGTCGGCGAGGAAGATGTTCGCCTCCCACAGGTCGAAGTGCACCAGCACGGGCTCGGTGACCTCGTCCAGCAGGTCCGCGCGGGCGTCGAACGCGGCCCGGACCCCGGCCGGCAGCTCCACGCCGAACCGCCCGGCGTCGGCCAGCACCGCGTCCACCATCGCCGTGAACGCCTCGCGCCACGTCGCCCCGTTCGGGCCCTGGACGTAACCGAAGACCTCGCCCCGGATGCGGTGCAGCTCCCGCGCGATCGCGCCCAGCTCGCGCCGCAGCGCGCCGTGCTCCGCGTCGCTCAACCGCGCCCGCGCCGACGACCACGGCTGGCCCCGCAACGCGGTCATCAGCAGCAGGCCGTCCTCGTGCAGCAGCACCTCCGGCACGGGCAGCCCGCGCGCGGCCATCAGCTCGAACGCCAACGCCTCCGTGCGCATCAGGTCCCGTTCGTAGGTGAGCAGCGGCACGTCCGGCGGCGGCGCGACCTTCAGCACGGTCTCGCGGCCGTCCGCCGCGGTGAGCCGGTAGGCGGTGTTGAACATGCCCTCGGTCAGCTCGACGTGCGCGACGAGCGGGACCCCGAGGGCGCGGCGGACGAGGGCGTCGAGTTCGGCTTCGGCGAGCCGGCGCTTGGTGAGGCTGTCGACCACGACGCGAATCACATCACGCCGCCGGGACGCGGGGGCGCGATCGGTATAAGTTCGGCGGAACCCGAAGCGCGCAAGGGAGCCGCGACGTGACCCCGCCGAACCTCCTGGCACCCACGTTCCAGTACACCGACGTCCTGCCGCTGGCCCAGGACAACCACACCGACTACCGGCTCGTGACGCCGGACGGCGTGTCGGTCGTCGAGGCCGCCGGCCGGACGTTCCTCCAGGTCGAGCCCGCGGCGCTGACGCTGCTGGCCAAGGAGGCCATCCGGGACATCCAGCACCTGCTACGGCCCTCGCACCTGGCGCAGCTCCGGGCGATCGTGGACGACCCCGAGGCCAGCGGCAACGACCGGTTCGTGGCGATGGACCTGCTGCGCAACGCGTGCATCTCGGCCGGCGGCGTGCTGCCCATGTGCCAGGACACCGGCACGGCGATCGTGATGGGCAAGCGCACGGAGTCCGTGCTGACCGGCGGCACCGACGAGGAAGCCCTGTCGCGGGGCATCTTCGAGGCGTACCAGGAGCTGAACCTGCGCTACTCGCAGATGGCCCCGGTCACGTTCTGGGACGAGCGCAACACCGGCACCAACCTGCCCGCGCAGATCGACCTGTTCACCGCGCCGGGCGTGGAGCCGAAGTACGAGTTCCTGTTCATGGCCAAGGGCGGCGGGTCGGCCAACAAGACGTTCCTGTACCAGGAGACCAAGGCGCTGCTGAACCCGTCGCGGCTGGCGAAGTTCCTCGACGAGAAGCTGCGCTCGCTCGGCACGGCCGCCTGCCCGCCGTACCACCTCGCCGTGGTCGTCGGCGGGCTGTCGGCCGAGCAGAACCTGAAGGTCGCCAAGCTCGCGTCCGCCCGCTACCTCGACGGCCTGCCCACCGAGGGCTCGGCCGCCGGGCACGCGTTCCGGGACGTCGACCTGGAGCAGCAGGTGCTGGAGCTGACCCGGAACTTCGGCATCGGCGCGCAGTTCGGCGGCAAGTACTTCTGCCACGACGTGCGCGTGATCCGGCTGCCGCGGCACGGCGCGTCGTGCCCGGTCGGCATCGCGGTGTCCTGCTCGGCGGACCGCCAGGCCAAGGCGAAGATCACCCCCGAGGGCATCTTCCTGGAGCAGTTGGAACGCGACCCGGCGCACTTCCTGCCCGACGTGACCGGCGAGGACCTGTCCGACGAGGTCGTGAAGATCGACCTGACCCGGCCGATGGCCGAGATCCGCGAGACCCTGTCGAAGCTGCCGGTGAAGACCCGCGTGTCGCTGACCGGGCCGCTGGTGGTGGCGCGCGACATCGCCCACGCCAAGATCAAGGAGCGCCTGGACGCGGGCGAGCCCATGCCGCAGTACCTCAAGGACCACCCGGTGTACTACGCCGGGCCGGCCAAGACGCCCGAGGGCTACGCCTCGGGGTCGTTCGGCCCGACCACGGCCGGGCGGATGGACTCCTACGTCGAGCAGTTCCAGGCCGCCGGCGGGTCGCTGGTGATGCTGGCCAAGGGCAACCGGTCCAAGCAGGTGACGAACGCCTGCCAGGCGCACGGCGGGTTCTACCTGGGCTCGATCGGCGGCCCGGCGGCCCGGCTGGCCCAGGACTGCATCCGCAAGGTCGAGGTGCTGGAGTACCCCGAGCTGGGCATGGAGGCGGTCTGGAAGATCGAGGTGGAGGACTTCCCGGCGTTCGTCGTGGTGGACGACAAGGGCAACGACTTCTTCGCCGAGACCTCCGCCCCGACCCTCCAGATCTCGTTCCGGAAGTAGCCCTCGCCGGGTGACCGGGACGTCACCGCCGTGACGCCGCCGGCACGAGACCGGGCGCGGCCTTGAACGAGACGGCCTCCATGAGCGGCCTGCGCTTGGTGTTGTGGAACGCGGCGATCCGCCACCGGCCGTCGCCCTCGCGCACCAGGACGTAGGTCTGCACCTTGCCCGGCTTCGCCGGGGGCCGGCCCTTGTAGGTGTCGCCGCGCCCGGTGACGATCGCGGTGTCGGGGGTCGGGAAGCGGACGTCGAGCACCTCGTCGGCGAGGCGGGTGCCGCGGAGGAACTTCGACCACAGGGTCCGGTGGCTCTCCGCGATCTCGTGGCGGCCCTGGTAGTGGGTGCCGACGTAGGTGACGTACGTGGCGTCTTCGGTGAACAGCGCGCCGTAGGCGTCGGCGTCGTGGGCCGCCCATGCCTCCACCAACGCGTCGATGACGCCGCTGACCGCGGCCCGGTCGTCCTGCTGCTGCATGATCCCTCCAGTTGGCTATACTGCGGCAGATGTTGTACGGCTGCAATATCTGCACACATGCAGATATTAGGGAGGGGCGACCGGGATGGCAAGTGGCGCGGAGCAGGAGCGGCACGTGGTGTTCCGCCGGTACCTCGACGCGGTGGGGCTGCACGGCATGGCCGGCGCGGAGGCGGCCGGCCTGCACGCGTCCGAGTGGTACGCGTTCAGCCTGATCTCGCTGGACGGCCCGCTGACCTCGGGCGAGCTGTCCGCCCGGACGGGCCTGACCACGGGCGCGACCACCCGCCTGGTGGACCGCCTGGAACGCGCCGGGTACGTCCGGCGCGTCGCCGACCCGGCCGACCGCCGCAAGGTGCTCATCGAGGCGGTGACCGACGCGGCGGCCGGCATCGAGGACGTCGTGGGGCCCGCGCGTCGCCGCATCGCCGACGTGCTGGCCCGCTACCGCCCGGAGGAACTGGACGTGCTGTTCGACTACTTCGCCCGCGCCGCGCCGGCCTACCGGGAGGCCACCCGGGAGATCCGGGAGGCGACCGCGCGGGCGCGTCGGACCGGCGCGGGCGGGTAGCGGGTCAGCTCCGGGTGTAGATCACGCCCAGCCTGTCGACCTCGGTCCCGGACCGGCCCGTGAAGCCCGCGATGTGCCGGCCGTCGGGCGCGGTGAACGTGACGGCGTCCGCGGTCGGCGTGCCGGCGGCGACCGTGCGGCCGCGGTCGGTGGTGATGCGGACGGAGAACACGCGGGTGCGGCCGTCGCGTTGGCCGCGGGTGACGGTGGCCGAGGTCAGGCGCTCCCCCGGTTCGAGGGTGAGCGTCGTCGGGGTGCCGCCCGCGCCGCCGTGGCCGAGCGCGGTGCCGTCGGCGAGCGTGAGGCCCACGCGGTCGAGGCGCGCGCCGCCGCTCAGGGTCACCTCGCGCACGGCCGCGCCGGGCGTCACGGCGTCGACGTCGGTGAACGGGGTGCCGCCCGGGCCGCCGACCTGGTCGCTCATCCGCAGGTGGTCGGCGAGCCGCCAGGTGAACTCGACGGCGTGCGGGTAGTGGTCGGACAGCGGTTCGCCCTCGGGGTCGAGGAAGGCGGAGTGGTCGTTGCGGTAGGCGGTGGCGGTGAGGTCGACGAAGGCGTTGTCGCGGTAGAAGACCTTGTCGACGACCTCGCAGGCGGTGGTGACGTTGTGCGGGTCGCAGGTGAGCGCGGGCGTGCCGGCGGCGGGTTCGACGCCGCCCCGGACCAGCTCGACCCAGGCGTCGGTGAGGCCGCGGGGGTGGACGAGGTCGCGGATGTTGTCGCCGGCGCGGGTGTAGCGGGTGTTGGTGTCGCCCATGACGATCACCGCGTTGCCCGCCGAGTTCCGGGCCACGTACTCCGACAGCTGGGTGATGTTCGCGCGGCGGGCGGCCAGGTCGGCGTCCGTGCTGCCGGCGTTGGCGTGCACGTTGTAGAGGTCCACGTGCACGCCCTCGGCCAGGCGGAGGCGGGCGAACGTGAAGCCCTTGGGGGTCAGGCAGTCCGTGCCGTTGCACCGGTTCCACTTGACCCGCGTGAAGTCCTCGTACGGGTGGGCGGAGAGGGTGTTGAGGCCGTCGCCGAACGGCACTCCCCCGCTGGTCGGCGTGCGGTGCGCGTGGTCGTCCGCGGCGTAGAGGGCGGCGTGGTGGTTGAAGTCCTCCTGGACGTTGACCACGTCGTAGCCGCGGACGCGCGCGCCGATGAGCGGCGTGTTCCTGGCCGGGTTCGAACCCGAGAGCGGTTCGGGGAGGCCGGCGACGTTGTAGGTCAGCACGGAGAACCGGCCGCCGGTGTCGTCGGCGGACGCGGTGGGGGCGACCAGTGCGGTGACGCCCGCTGCCGCGAGCACGATGCCGAGGAGTCGTCTCACGTCACCGCAGTGTGGTCGTCCCGGCCCGCGCCCGGAACCGCTGACGCGAATCTTTTTCATGTGTTCACCCGGTCAGCCGACCCGTCACGCGGTGTCCTCGCGGGCTTCCAGGACGAGGCGGCGGGAGCCGAGCGGGGCGTCGAGGGTGACGTTCAGCGGCACGGCGCGCAGCTCCTGCGTGCACTGGCCGCCGTCGGGCGGCGGGTAGTAGGTCGTCACGAGCGTGATCAGGACCTGGTCGCCGGACTGGGCCGTCACCTCGGCGCTCGCCGTCTTGCAGCCGCCGCCGAGGCCCATCACCTGCACCGTGCGGCCGTCCGCCGACGTCCAGGCGTGCCGGTCGTAGGTGTCCGGGAGCGTGCCGCCGTCCACCCGGTCGGGGGGCACCTCGGCGGCGCCGGCCAGCGGGGCGGCGGTGGTCTGCGGCGGTGGGGCGGTGGGCCGGTCGGTGGTCCCGGTGCCGGTGACCCCGGGGGATGACAACGTTGTCGGGGCAGCCGACGTGGTGGTGGTCGGGGAGCCGGTGGACGACGGGCCGAACGGGGCGTTGCCGGTGGCGCCGCTGCTGCACCCGGCGAGCGCGAGCAGGGCGAGGGCGACGGCGACCTTGACGTTCCTCATAGCTGGAGGACGGTACCCGGCGGCCGGGGGTTGCAGGCGGTGCCCGGCCGACCCGGGGGCGGGCCGACCGGGCTCCGGGGGATTACTTCTGGTCCTGCCGGGTGCTGAGCACGACCGTGCGGTCGCCCAGCGGGGCGTCGAGCTTCACGGTGAGCGGCGGGTAGCGGATGTCCATCGTGCAGACCGGCTGGTCGGCGGGCGTGGTCTCGACCAGGACCAGCTTCACGGTCTCGGCGTTCTGCTCGGCGACCTCGACGCTCGCCTTGCCGCAGCCCGCCTCCTGCGCGATGACGCCCAGCACGGACCCGTCACCCTCGGTCCAGGTGGTGGTGGGGTTGCCCTCGGGGACGGCGCTCGCATCGACCCGGTCCGCGGGCACCTCCACGCCGCCCGGCGGCACGGGGCTCTCGAACTCCGGTTCCCCGCTCGGCGAGGTCGGCGCGGCGGACGTGGTCAGCGTCGGCCCACCGTCGCCCGAACCGACGGGCGTGGACGTTGCGCAGGCGGCGAGCACGACCAGCAGCACACCCGCGCCGACAGCGGTTCCCAGGCTTCTCATGCCCAGAGGACGGACCGACCCACCACCGCGGTTGCCCACCGTTCTTCACAATTACCCGTTCAGGCGACAAACCCGCGTGTCCTACGTTCGCGTCGCGCGTGTCCTACGTTCAAAACAGCCATGGTGAACGTTCGGAACGGCGGCCCGCCGACCTGAGTGTTCAACATGGGGTACCGGAACGTAGGACACGCGCGTTCTGGACGTAGGACACGCGCGGGGGTGTTAGGTGAGGGAGTGGTGCAGGGTGGTGATGGCGTGGCGGAGGGCGGTCAGGCGGGCGGTGGAGGCCAGGCCCGCGTGGTAGAGGTGGAACTCGCGCACGCCGGCCTCGGCGTAGGCGAGCCACTCCTTGGCCAGCTCGTCGCCGTCCGCCGGCCTCGGCGGCAACGCCAGCACGTACGCCGCGGTGCGCACGTCCGACTCCGCGCGCAGCGCGCGGATCGCGGGCAGGGACGCGTCCACGCCCGGCCAGCACGTCACCGTGAGCACGTCCACGTCGGCGTCCACGCCCCCGGCCACGGTGGCGAACGGCCCGGTGCCCCACGGGTCCGCCGTCGCGTGCACGACGACCCGCGTGCCCGGCGCGGTCCGCCTCACCAACCCCACCAGCTCCCGCCGCAGCGAGCGCGAGAGCCCCGTGCGCACCTCGCGCACGTGGTCCGCCCGCTCCCCCAGGGCCTCCTCGACGCTGCCGACACCGTTGTCGACCCCCGCCCGCACGGCCGCCCGCAACCCCTCCGGGTCGTCGTAACGCGCCGCGCACGCCCCGCAGAAGCACAACGACAGCAGCTTCTGCTGCACGGGCGACCAGTCCGCCCCGTCGGTCTTCTCGTGGTGCCCGCCGTGGAAGAACCCGAGCGGCCCGCACGCCTCCAGCACGATCCCGTCCGGCCGACCCAGCTCCAGCACCTCGGACACCAGCGTCCGGGCGTACTCGACCACGTCGTCGTTCGACGGGCACAACGCGTACGGGTACAGGTCGCCGAACGCGTTGCGCACCGCCACGTCGGGGTGAGCATCGCCCAACCGGCTGCTGTGCGTGAGCACGGTCCACGCGTACACCGGCAACCCGGCCGCCTTCAGGGCGTCGGACGCCGCGCGGTACGAGTCACCGTCCACCCAGGACGGTTCGACGGGCGCGAGCCGCTTGTCCCGCCACACCTCCTCCCGGACCGGCAGGTAGAACGCGGCGTGCCGGGCGTCCACCATCCGCCGCGTCGGGTGGAACGGCGTCGCGGCCCGCACCGTGTGGTAGGACGCGGCCAGGGCCACGGCGTCCACACCGAGCGACGCGACCCGCTCCACGGCGGCGGGGTCGCCCACGACGTCCCAGGGGTACAAGTGCGCAACGGTGGTCACCACCGGGGCCGCTTCCTCTCGTAGGACGGGTCGTGCTTCCTCATGTAACCGGTGTCGTCGCGCTGCACGAGCCCGCACGTCCGGTAGTTCTCCGCGAGCCGCGCGAGCGCGTCGCGGTCCAGCTCCACCCCGAGCCCCGGCGCGGTCGGCACGGGCACCGCGCCGTCCACGAACGTGAACGGGGTGGTGATCACGTCGTCCGCGGCGTTCCACGGGTAGTGCGTGTCGCACGCGTAGTTCAGGTTCGGCGTGGACGCGGCGAGGTGCGTCATCGCGGCCAGGCTGATGCCCAGGTGCGAGTTGGAGTGCATGGACAGGCCGAGGCCGAACGTCCGGCAGATCGCGGCCAGCTCCTTGGACCGCGACAGGCCGCCCCAGTAGTGGTGGTCGGACAGGATCACCTGCACCGCGCCGACCTCCACCGCGCGGGGGATGTGCTCGAACGCGATCACGCACATGTTCGTCGCCAGCGGCATCGGCGCGCGTGCGGCGACCTGCGCCATGCCGTCGATCTCCGGGGCCGGGTCCTCCAGGTACTCGACCACGCCGTCGAGCGCCTCGGCGACCTTGACCGACGTCCCCGGCGTCCACGCCGCGTTCGGGTCGAGCCGCAGCGGGTGGTCCGGGAACGCCTCGCGCAGCGCGTGGATCGCCTCGACCTCCCGTTCCGGCTCGTACACGCCGCCCTTGAGCTTGATCGACCCGAACCCGTGGGCGTCGATCAGCATCCGGGCCTGGGCGACGACGCCCTCGGCGTCCAGCGCCTCGCCGAACCCGTCGGGCGACGCGCCGGGGTGGCCGGCCCACTTGTAGAACAGGTAGGCGCTGTAGGGCACCGCGGACCGCACCGCGCCGCCGAGCAGGTCGCTCACCGGCCGGCCGAGGGCCTTGCCGCGGATGTCCCACGTCGCCACCTCGAACGGCGAGAACACACGGTCCACAGTGGACTCGACGGTGAGCGGGCCGGTCAGCCCGTGCCGGTCGGAGCCGGCCTCGCCGCCCAGCGCGGTCGCGATCCGGGCGTGCATCTCGTTCAGCGCGTGGACGTCCAGGCCGATCAGGGCGGGCGCGGCCGTGCGCATCCGGTTGAGGTGGCCGATGTCGCCGTAGCTCTCGCCGAGGCCCGAGATCCCCTCGTCGGTGTGCACCTCCACGACGGTGCGCAGCGCCCACGGCTCGTGCACGCCGACCGAGTTCAGCAGGGGCGGGTCGCGGAAGGCCACCGGGGTGATGACGATGTCGGTGATCCTCATGCGGCCAGCCCCCGTCCCGCCGCGACGATCTTCTCCAGTTCGGACAGGTGCTCGGGCGTCGGGTCGAGCAGTGGCGCGCGCACGCCGCCGACGTCCAGCCCGGTGGCCCGCACCGCCGCCTTGATCAGCGACACGGCGTAACCGGGCACCTTGTCGCGCAACTCCACCAGGGGCTTGTAGAACTCCAACAGGTACCGGTTGACCAACGCGTCGTCACCGCTGTGCACGGCGCGGTAGAAGCCGAGCGAGATCTCCGGCGCGAAGCAGAACACCGCCGACGAGTACAGGTCCACGCCGATGCCCCGGTACGCGGGCACGGTCAGCTCCGCGGTCGGCAGGCCGTTGAAGAACTGGAACGGCTTGTCGACCGACGAGCGCACCGCGAGCACGATGCGGTGCATCAGGTCGATGTCGCCGAGCCCGTCCTTGAACCCCACCACGGTCGGCAGCGACGCCACCTGCACCGCCGTCTCCGGCGTGAAGATGGCGTTGTTGCGCTGGTAGACGATCAGCGACAGGTCGGACGCGCCCGCCACCTCCGTCACGTACCGCACCAGCCCCTTGGCCGGGTTGGTCACCAGGTACGGCGGCAGGAGCAGCAGGCCGTCCGCGCCGACCCGCGCGGCGGACCCGGCGATCCGCCTGGCCGTCGGCACCGGGCCGCCCACGCCCGCGAACACCGGCACGCGCCCCGCGGTCGCCTCGACCGCCGTCGCCACCGCGCGTTCGACCTCCGCCGGCTCCAACGCGTGGAACTCGCCGGTGCCGCAGGCGACGAACACGCCGCCCGCACCCGCCGCCACCCCTCGCTCGACGTGCTCGGCCAGCACGTCCTCCGCGAGCCCGCCGTTCGCGTCGAACGGCGTCACCGGGAAGAACAGCACCCCATCCAGTTGCATACCCAGACCTTCATCCCTTGATCGCTCCGGTGGTGATCCCACGCAGGAAGGACTTGTGCTGCGGTCCGCCGAACGCGGGTCGGCACGAGGGGCGGCGGATCCGGGCGAAGATCCTCGGGCTCCCCGTGCCTGCCGCGGTCGCCGCCTCGCCCCGGGTGGGGCGAGGGCGGGCAGCACGGCTGCCCGACCGCGGGTTTCCTCGTGCGCCGACGCACAGGCGGCGAACGCGTCGACGACGAGGCGAATGGAGCAGCAGGGCATCATCGGCGCTGATGAGCGTGTCCCCGCCGACGTGGCACCGGGGGTCCCGGTGCGGTGCCGTGG
>NZ_JBHYXZ010000118.1:0-17013 GCF_042752395.1 Actinosynnema sp. NPDC059335
ACCCACCGCACCCCGCCCGGCACGCGGCGGCCGCCGGGGGGACCGCACCGGCGCGGTCCTTGTCGTCGGGCAGCGACGCGCGGTAGATCGGCAGCGCGGCGGCGGTGGTCACGATCGCCACCGCGACGAGGATCGCGAACAGCTCCGGCGTCACCAGCCCGTAGGCGAGCCCGATGTTGATGAAGATCAGGATCATCAACCCGCGCGCGTTCATCAGCCCGCCGACCGCCGACGCGTAACGCCACGGGAAGCCCTGCGCCCGCACCACCAGGGCGCAGCCGAGGTACTTGCCCGCGAACGCGGCCACCATGACCACCGCGAGGGGCCACCACAGCCCGCCGCCCGCGCCGAAGCCGGACACCTGGGTGTTGAGCCCGCTGAACGCGAAGAACACCGGCAGCAGCAGGATCGAGTTCAGGTCCGTGAGCCGGGTCTCCAACTCCCGGCGCACGACCGCCGACTTCGGCATCGCCAGGCCGGTGACGAACCCGCCGAACACCGAGAACACGCCGATGTAGTCGGTGAACCATCCCGCCAGCAGCACCGCCAGCAGGATCACCGCCATCACGTCGCGGCCGACCCGGCCCTCGCGCTCCACCCGCGCGCCGAGCCGGGCGAACAGCGCGCGCCCCACCGTGAGCATCAGCGCCGCGAACACCGCCGCGCCGAGGACGGTGACCAGCGCGTCGGCCGGGCTGCCCGACGCGCCCACCGCGATGATCAGGGCGAGGATCACCCACGCCGCCGCGTCGTCGATCGCGGCGGCGACCAGGGTCAGGCCGCCGATCGGCGTGTTGGCGATGCCGCGCTCCTGGAGGATCCGCGCCAGCATGGGGAACGCGGTGATCGACAGCGCGCCGCCCACGAACAGCATGAACACCCACACGCTCGACCCCTCGACGCTGAGCGAGCCGAAGAACAACGCCGCCACCCCCGCGCCGAGCAGGAACGTCGGCACGATCCCGGACACGGCGAGCAGCGACGCGCGCCGGACGTTCCCGCTGCCGCCGGGACCGTGGTCCAGCGACGACCCGACCAGGAACATGTAGAACGTCAGGCCGATCGTGCTGAGCACGTACAGGGTGTCCTTGACGTCGGCCGGGAACAGCTGGGCCTGCACGCCGGGCGCGACCGCGCCGAACAGGGCCGGGCCGAGCAGCACGCCGGCCACCATCTCGCCGACCACCCTGGGCTGCCTGACCAGCATGGCCAGCCGCCCGCACACGGTCGTCGCGGCGAGCACGACGGCCAGCGCGGCGAACACCCGCAACGCGAACTCGATCTGGTTCACTCGGTCCTCTCCTCCGGGGAAGGCGGGTCGCGCCGCACCGGACGACCCTCGGTGTCGTGCGCGTCGAAGTAGCGGCCGGCCAGGCGCAAGCGGTGGGCGTGCAGGACCATGACCGTGCCGAGCACGAGCTGGACCACGCTGCGCCAGACGTCCTCCCACCGGTCGCGCACGCGCAGGAACGCCCCGATCGCGGCCAGTCGGCGCGGCGGCAGCGGCTCGTCGACGCGGACCAGCAGGCACGGTCCCCGGCTGGGCAGCGACCGGGTGTGGCCGACCGTGGAGTGCAGCGTGACGCGGCGCAGCACCTCGCGGGTCGCCGCCCGCAGGGCGAGCGGGGACAGCCGCCACGCCGGGCACGGTCGGTTCGCGGCGACGCCGAACGGGATGTGGTGCGCCGCGCGGGCCGCCACGCCGTCCCAGCGGTCCGGGTCGAACACCTCCGGCCGCGGGTAGCCGGTCGCGTGGTAGTCGGGGTAGCTGAAGCACAGCACCGACCCCGCGGGCAGCGTGGTGCGCCCGTCCAGCTCGATCTCCGCGGTCGTGATGCGGTGCGCGATGCCGAACAGCGGGTACAGCCGCAGGGTCTCGTCCAGCACGTGGGCGAAGTAGCGGTCGTCGGCGGGGTCGTCCCGGAGCCGGGCCGCCACCTGCGGGTGCCGGGCCAGGGCGAGCAGCAGGTGCGCCATCGCCTCGGACATCTGCACCACGGCGGTGTTGAAGAACGTGCCCTGGAGGTAGTGCACGCGTTCGGCGGGCGACAGGCTCTCCGGCAGCGGCCGCCGCACGTCGCCGGCCGCGACGCGCCGGGCGAGGTACCGGGTCAGCCGCGCCCGCCGCGCGGGGTGGCGCAGGCCGGTGCACTTCAGCGAGGTCACCACGTCGTCGGCGTGGCCCACGATCAGGTCACGCGCCTCGCGGGAGCACGGCTCGCCGAACACCAGCTCGTGGAAGTACTCCGCCCACACCGGCATCATCAGGTCGCGCAGCCGGACCAGCGCCGCCCGCCCGGTGACCACCTCGTCCAGCACCCGCGCGGCGCAGCGGGCCGCGGCCGCCGAGAGCGCGTCGCCCGGCCCGGACAGCAGCAGGCGCGTCGTGCGCGCGACGTCGTCGTAGCGCGGCCCGGCCTCCAGGTGCTCCTGGTGCACCTCCGGGCCGGGGGAGAGCCAGTACCAGAACAGGTCCGACAGGCCCGCGCCCCGGCTGCGCCCGTTCGCGGCCGGGTGGGCGTAGACCTCCTCGAACCGGTCCGGCCCGACCACCGCGTTCGGGAACGTGACGGCGTTGTCCCCGTTGACCTTCTCGAACACCTTGGCGCGCAGCGCCACGACCCGCGCGGGCAGCCAGCGCGGCGCGGTCAGCACCGCCGCGGCGGCGAGCACCCCGGTCACCCACACCGCGCCGTCACCCCCGTGCCGCGGGTGACCACCAGGTCGCGGGTGAGGTCGCCGACGTCGCGCCCGCCGCACAGGGCGAGGGCGTGGTCGAACTCGTCGCGCAGCACGTCGAGCACGCGGGCGACCCCGGCCTCGCCGGCCGCCGCCAGGCCCCACAGCACCGGCCTGCCGACGCCGACGGCCGCCGCGCCCAGCGCCAGCGCCACCGCGACGTCGCCGCCGCCGCGGACACCGCCGTCCAGCAGCACCGGCACCCGGCCCGCCACCGCGTCGACCACCGCCGGCAACGCCTCGACCGCCGCCGGCGCCAGGTCGGACTGCCGGCCGCCGTGGTTGGACACCACCACCCCGGCCGCCCCGTGCTCGACCGCCAGCACCGCGTCGGCCGGGTGCAGCACGCCCTTGAGCCACAGGGGGAGCGAGGTCAGCCCGCGCAGCCGGTCCAGGTGCGCCCACGACAGCGCGGGCGACATCTCGATGTCCCGCACCCCGCCGGGCGGGCACCCGGGCAGGTCGCGCATGTTCTCCGCGGCGAGGCCCTCGGGCAGGTCGTGGAAGCCGTGCTCGGCGTCGCGGCGGTGCCGGCCGAACACCGGCGAGTCGACCGTCACCACCAGGGCCGTGCAGCCCGCGCGTTCCGCCCGCCGCACCAGCGCCTCGGTGACGGCCTCGTCGGGCTGGAGGTAGAGCTGGAACCACACCGCGGCGTCCGACGCCACCTCCCGCGCCGCCCGCACCACGTCGCCGATGGCCACCGTCGACGCCATGCCGGACACGAGCACCGTGCCCGCCGCCGCGGCCGCCCGCGCCGTCGCCCGCTCGCCCTCGGGGTGGGCCAGCCGGTGGAACGCGGTCGGCGCGACCAGCACCGGCGCGGCCAACCGCCCGCCGGGCAGCTCCACGCCCAGGCCGCGGGTCACCCGGCCGCGCAGCACCCGCGGCAGCAGGGCCAACCGGCCGAACGCCGCCTCGTTCTCGCCGAGCACGACCTCGTCGCCGACCCCGCCCGCGTAGTAGTCGTAGTGCACCGGGTCGAGCACCGCACGCGCCTTTTCGTGCAGTTCGGCGAGGCCACCGCTCACGCCGACCCCACCCCGGTCCGGGCGAGCCGGTCGCGCACGAACGCCCGCAGCGGCGCGCGGTGCACCGCCTCGCTGTCCCACTCGTTCTCCAGGTTCTCGGTCACGTGGTGCTCGCCCACGACCCGGCCGGCGCGGAAGTGCCGCACCACCGGGTGCAGGTAGCGGCCGTCGAGCCCGCTGGTGTCCTCCTGGGACGGGCGGCGCGTGCCGATGTCGAACGGGTTGATCTTGTCGTGGTCCGCGCCGTACTCCAGCGTGACCGCGAGGTAGGACTCGACCTCGCCGAAGTCGCCCCGCGCGACGGCCTCGTGCAGGTGCGCCAGCGGCACCTCCTCGACGTAGCGCGGCGCGCCGTCCGGCCCGACCAGCACGGCGTCGGCCATGAACCCGAACAGCTGCCACAGCGCCGACGTGCGGTTCACCCGCTCGATGACGGCGTCGACCACGGCCTCGGGGGTGGCCGCCAGGTCGCGGCTCGGCCAGGGCACGCCGTGGTAGCGGTGCTCCAGGACGTGGTGCAGCGCCCGCACCCCGTACCGGAAGCCGTGGATGAACCCGCTGGTGGACTTCTTGAAGTCCCTGGCCTGCGTGATCGTGCCGGCGAAGAACAGGTCGGGCACGTTCACCGACTCCCACGCGGCGGTCTGGTCGGGGAACCGGTCGTTGATCGTCAGCCGCGGCCGGCACTCGGGGGCGAAGATCGACGCGTCGAACCGGAACCCGGTCGCGACGATCACCCGGTCGTAGCGGATCTCCTTCACCACCTCCGCGACCCGCGCGAAGCTGATCCGCGCCAGGTAGCCGTCGCCGTCGCGCCGGATGCCCAGCACGTGCCCGTCCAGCAGCGCGTTCTGCGACTTGAGCTGGTAGGTGTCGAGGAAGTTGTTGTTCACCGCGCGCAGGTGGCCGACGAAGTGCGTCTGCCACGCCAGCTTCAGCGAGTTCGGGCCGGCCAGGTGGATGACGGCCGCCGTCTCGATGAGGTTGTCGGCCGTCTCGAACGCCGAGTTGCCCCGCCCGATGATCAGCACCCGCTGCCCGGTGAACCCCGCGGGGTCCACCGGCACGTCGAAGTACCGCTCGGCCAGCTCCACGCCGTCGATCGGCGGCACGTACGGCTTGGACACGCCGGTGGCCACGATCAGCCGCTTCGCCCGGTACGTGACGCCGTCCCGGTCGGTGACCGCGAAGTCGTCCGGCCTGGCCACCGACACCACCTCGGTCCCGTACCGGATCGGCAGGTCGTGCTTCGCGGCGAAGTCGGCCAGGTAGCGCAGCATCACCTCGGCGTCGGGGAAGTAGCGCGGCGTGTACGCGGTGAACAGCAGCGACGGGTCGTCGGACAGCAGCGAGTTCCAGTCGGTGCGCAGGTTCAGCTCGGGGTCGTCCCAGCCGGTGATCGGCTTGTTGATGGAGATCAGCGTGCGGTGCCGGGGGAAGCGGGTGAAGAACGCGCCGGGCGCGTCACCGGCCTCCAGCACCAGGTGGTCCCGCCCCGCGCGGGACAGCAGGTAGGACGCCTGCAACCCCGCCGGGCCGGCGCCGATGACGAGACACTCCGTGGAAACCTCGCTGGACACACTCTCTCCTCACGTCTCAGGGGGTCAGCAGGCGCTTGTCCGGCTTGCCGCTCGGCGCGAGCGGCGGCTCCGCGATCGCGGTCACCCGCACCGGCGCGCACGCCGCGCCCAACCGCTCGGTCACCAGCGCGCGCAGCGCGGCGAGGTCGGGCGCACGGCCGCCGGCCGGCACCACGAACGCGTGCACCGCCTCGCCGGTGTCGTCGTCCGGCACGGCGACGACGTACGCCTCGGCGACGTCCGGGTGCTCGGCGATGACCCGTTCGATGGGGCCCGCGTAGTGCAGGTTCGCGTTGACGATCACCACGTCCCTGGTCCGGCCGGTCAGGCGCAGGCAGCCGTCGGCGTCGAGGTGGCCCAGGTCGCGGGTGCGCACCCAGCCGTCCGCCGTGAACACCTCGGCCGACCGCGCCGGGTCGCCCCAGTACGACCCGGCCTGGGCCGGGGTGCGGACGAACAGCTCGCCGTCCACGCCCACCGGGACCGGCGCGCCGGCCGGGTCGCGGACCTCCACGTCCACCGTCGCCGGCGGGACGCCCACCGAACCGGGCGGGTCGGCGGGGGTGGCCATCGCGACCATGCCCGTCTCGCTCTGGCCGTAGCCGTGGAACACCACCGGTCCGAGCACGTCCAACGCCTCCCGGTGCCGGTCGGCCGTCAGCGGCGACCCGGACACCATCAGCGCGCGCAGGCTCGACAGGTCGACCGGCGCGCGGCGCTGCGCCGCGACCAGCTTGGCCAGCCGCGGCACGGTGATCACGCAGCCGGAGGCGCGGTGGCGGGTGATCGCGTCGGGCAGCGCGGGCGGGTCGGCGGCGACCAGCGTGCCGCCGGCCGCCAGGGTCAGCACCGCGTACTCGAACATCACCTGGCTCGCCAGCGTCCCGAACACCAGGTAGCGGTCGAGCCGGGACGCCAGCTCGCGGATCGCGGGCGGCCAGGCCGCCGGTCGGGCGGTCCACGCGGCGGTCATCGCGGCGTAGGTCTGCGCGCACGCCTTGGGCGTGCCCGTGCTGCCGCTGGTGTGGATCAACCGGGCGACGTCCCCGGGCCTGCCCGCGAGCCGCACCGGGCGCGGTCGCGACCGGCTCAGCGCGTCCACGGTGAGCGTGCGGCGCCCGTGCCGCCCGGCCGAGTCGGTGACCACCGCGGCGATGTCGAGGCCGAGGACGTGTCGCACCTGCGCGTCGGTCAACCCCGGTCGCAGGCCCACCACCCGAGCGCCGACCACGTGGGCGGCGAGGATCGTGGCGAACGCCTCGGGCGTGACGCCGAGCAGCAGCGCGACGCCGTCACCCGGGCCGAGCCCTTCACCGCGCAACCCGGACGCGATCCGCGCGACGAGGTCGAGCAGCCGCGCGCCCGTCACCACGCGGTCGCCGTGTTCGAACACCGGCCGGTCCGCGGCGGCGTCGAGCGCGTCGAGCACCGCACGCGGGAACGGCTCGGCGTCACCCGCCGGCAAGGCATTCCTTCACGAACACCGCGAGCGGCTGCTGGTGCACCGCCGGCAGGTCCCACTGGTTCTCCAGGTTCTCCGCCAGGTGGTGCGTCGCGGTGAGCGCGCCGTCGCGGTAGTACCGCACCACGGGGTGCAGGTAGCCGGCGTCGTGGGCGTTGGCCGCGTCGTTCTCCGCCACGCGGGGGACCGAGATGTCGAACGGGTCCACGGTGTCGTGGTCGGGTCCGTACTCCAACGTCGCGACGAACCGGTGCTCGGCCGGGCCCAGCCCGCCGTCGGCGAGGTAGGCCACCGGCACCTCCTCCTCGTACCGGGCGCTCCCGCCGGAGACCGTCACCACGTCGCCCATGACCGCGAACTGCTGCCACAGCGCCGACGACCGGTTCACCCTGGCCACGATCGCGTCGCCGATCGCCTCCGGCGACGGCGCGAGGTCCGTCGCGGGCCACGGCACGCCGTGGTGGCGGGCGGAGAGGATGCGGTGCAGGGCGCGGGCGCCGTAGCGGAAGCCGTGGATGAACCCGCTGGTGGACTTCTTGAAGTCCCGCTGCTGCGTCACCGTGCCCGCGAAGTACAGGCCCGGCACCGTGGTCGACTCGAACGCGGACGTCTGCTCGGGGAACCGGTCGTCGATCACCAGGGCCGGCCGGCAGCCCTCGTCGAACACCGAGGCGTCGAACCGGAACCCGGTGCACGCGATGATCCGGTCGTACTCCAGCTCCCGCAGCGACTCCACCGTGCGCGCGTACCGGAACAGGATGCGGAACCCGCCCCCGGGCCGCGGCTCGATGCGCTCGATCGTGCCGTCGAGAACGGCGTTCTCCGACTTGAGCTGGTAGGTGTCGAGGAAGTTGTTGTTCACCGCGCGCAGGTGGCCGACGTAGTGCGTCTGCCAGGCCAGCCGCACCGAGTGCGGGCCCGCCAGGTGGATGACGGCGGCGTGCTCCACGAGCGCGTCGGCGGTCTCGAAGCCGGAGTTGCCCTTGCCGATCACCAGCACCCGTTGGCCGGTGAACGACTCCGGGTCGGTGTCGAAGGTGTCGTAACGCTCGACGTGCCCGATGCCGGGGATCGGCGGCACGTGCAGCTGCGAGACGCCGGTGGCCATGACCACCCGTGCGGCTCGCCACGTGCGGCCGTCGCGGGCGAGCACCGTGAACCCGTCGTCGTCGCGGGAGATCCGCACGACCTCGGTGTCGTAGTGCGCCCGGACGCCGGTGGCCGCGGCGAAGTCGGCCAGGTAGCGGACCAGGTCGTCGGCGGCCGGGAAGTACCGGCCCGTGTAGCGGGTGAACAGCAGTTCCGGGTCGTCGGACAGCAGGGAGTTCCAGTCCATGCGCATCCGCTTCTCCGGGTCCGAGGTCCCGGTGTGCACCTTGTTGATCGAGATGAGCGTGCGGTGCCGGGGGTAGCGGGTGAAGAACGCGCCCGGGGCGCTGCCGCGTTCGAGGACGGCGTAGTCGCGGCCGTCGCGTTCGAGCAGGGAGGCGAGCTGCAACCCGGCCGGTCCCGCGCCGATGATCAGGTAGTCGTGCGCCATGGGCCAGGAAGCTACTGACGCGATCTCAGAACTCTCTGAGATCGCCCGCCTACCGTCCGTGCCGTGACCGATGAGCCTGTCGACCTCGCCGCGCCACTGCGCCCCGCCGACCTCCACCGTGCGGCATCACCGCTCGCGGTGCTCGTCGGCCCCGCCGTCCGGGACCGCGTCGACCGCGGCCGCGAGTACCTGCGCACCGTGCTCGCCGACGACGACCGCCCCGTCTACGGCGCGAAGACCGGGTTCGGCGCGCTGGTGGGGTTCGCCGGCCGTGCGGACGAAGCCGACCAGTGCGACAACACCCTGGCCCACCTCGGCGCGGGCCAGGGACCCGACCTCCCGGCCGACGTCGTGCGGGCCGCGCTGCTCGTGCGGGCGTGGTCGCTCGCCCAAGGGGTGTCGGGGGTGTCCGGGCACGTGGTGGACGGCCTCGCCGCGATGTTCGGCACCACGTTCGTCCCGGCGGTGCCCCGGTACGGCTCGGTCGGGGCGAGCGGCGACCTCATCCCGCTGGCCTACGCGACCCAGGCGCTGCGCGGCCGGGGGCACGCCTACGTCGACGGCGAGCGGCTGCCCGCCGACGAAGCCCTGCGCCGGACCGGCCTGAGCCCGCTGGCGCTGGACGGCCGTGACGCGTTGGCGCTCGTCAACGGCACGTCCGTGACGACCGCCGCGACCGCCCTGGCGCTGGACCGGGTGCGTGCCGCGCACCGGGCCGTGCAGGACCTCACGTGCCTGCTGGTCGACGTGCTGGGGGCCGACCCGGGCTTCCTCGACCCGCGCCTGATCTCGGCGTACGGCCACCCGGGCGCGGTCACGGTCGCGGAGCGGATGCGCGGGGTCCTGGCGGGCACGGTGCCCAGCGGCGCGCGGGCGCTCCAGGAGCCGTACAGCATCCGCTGCTCGCCGCAGCTGCTCGGCGCGGCCGAGGACGCGTTGCGCTACGTGGACGGCGTCGTCGCCGCGGACCTGGCCGGGGTCAGCGACAACCCGCTGTTCTTCCCCGGTGACGACCTGGTCGCGCACGGCGGCAACTTCTTCGGCCAACCGGCCGCGTTCGCCGCCGACGTGCTCGCCATGGTGACCGCGTCGTTGGGCAACCTCGCGGAGCGGCAGCTGGACCTGCTGGTCGACCCGGGCCGCAACACCGGCCTGCCGCCCATGCTGGCGGCCGGGCCTGGGCAGCAGCACGGGCTGCAGGGGGTGCAATTGGCGACGACCGCGTTCGTGGCCGAGATCCGCCGCAACGCGCTGCCGGCCAGCACCCAGAGCCTGCCGACGAACCTGCACAACCAGGACGTCGTGCCGTTCGGGACGCAGGCCGCGCTGCGGGCGCACGACCTCGCCGGGCTGCTGGAGCTGCTGTGCGGCTCGCTGGCGCTCGGCCTGCGCCAAGCGGTCCACGTCGGCGCGCGCCGCCCCACCGCACCCCGCTGCGCCGCCCTGCTCGACACGCTGGCGGACGCGATCGCCCCCATCGACCCCGACCGCCCACTGGACGCCGACGTCCGCCTGGCCGCCACCCTGGTCACCGCCGGCTAGGACCGCCCGCCTCGCCCCTGCCCCTGCCCGCTGTCGCACCGCCGCCGGCCGACTCGACCGCCGCACCCGCCCACCCCGCCCCGCCCACCACCCACCGCCCCGCCGCGCCCCCGCCGCGCCCTGCCCCCGCCGCGCCCCGTCGCCGCCGCGCCCCGCCGCCCCTATCGGCACCGGCCGTCGCTCGGCGCGAACCGTGCCCCGGTCGTCGCGTCGTTCAGCGGGAGCCGGTGCTCAGTTCGCGCGCCGCGCCCACCCCGGCGCCGGCGGCCGCCGGCAGGCGCAGCGTGAACCGCGCCCCCTCGCCCGGGTGGCCGACCGCCTCCACCGTGCCCCCGTGCCGCGTCACCACCTCCCGCACCAGCGCGAGCCCCAGCCCGAACTGCCGCTCCGCCCCGCCCTGCCCCCGGTGGAAGCGGTCGAACAGGCGGTCCGCCTCGACCGGGTCGAAGCCCGAACCCGTGTCGGTCACGGTCAGCTCGACCGACCCGTCACGCCCCCGCCCCACCCGCACGTCGATCCGCCCGCCGGCCGGGGTGTGGCGCACCGCGTTCGACACCAACTCCGCCACCGCCCGCCGCAACGCCGTCTCCACGCCGCTCACCACCAACGGCCCGGCGGCCCGGTGCGCGGTCAGCGCGATCCGCCGCTCACCGGCCCGCTCGCCCTCCGCCTCCACCGCGGCCTCCGCCACCGCGCCGAGGTCCACCACCCGGCCGTCGAACCCCTCGGACTGCTCGGTCAACCGCGCCGACAGCAGCAGGTCGTCCACCACGTCCCCGAGCACGCGGATCGAGCTGGCCAGCTTGTCCAGCCCGGCGCGGTGGTCGTCCGGCAGGTCGGCGTCCGCCGCCAGCCGCGCCAGCAGCTGCACCCGCGTGTACGCCCGCGCGATCGGCGTGCGCAGCTCGTGGCTCGCGTCCGTGACGAACCGCCGCTGCCTGGCCAGCGCCTCGGCCAGCGGCGCGACCGTGCCCCGGCCCACGGTCAGCCCGGTCACCGCCGCCGCCAGCAGCCCGCAGACCTCCGCGATCGCCAACGCCAGCAACAGGTGCCGCCGGTCGGCCAACTGGTAGCGCTTGTCGAACACCGCCTGCACGGTCGTGCCGTCATCACCCGGTTGGGTGCGCACCAGGTACTCCGTGCCGTTGCGCTCCAGGGCGCGCTCGATCGGCCGGCCGGACTCCCGCACCGCGTCGAGGTCCTCCCGCAGCGGGAACCCCGGCGGCACGGCCAGCAGCCCGTCGTCGAGCACCCCGTCGGCCAGCACGAACAACCACGTGCACCCGGGCGGCGTGGACGGCGCGGCGTACCGGGCGTTGTACCGCAGCTCGCGCGTCACCTGCTTCTCCTGCGCGTGCGCCATCACGGCGTAGGCGATGCCGCCCACGAACGCGACCAGCACCGTGATCGCCAGCGCCACCAGCACGCTGATCCGCAGGCGCGACCGCCGGATCACCGCGCGCTCCGCCTCGGCCCACGAACGACTCACAACGCCCCCAACCGGTACCCGAGCCCGTGCACCGTGTGCACCACCGAACGGTCGATCTTGCTCCGCAGGTAGTACACGTAAGTGTCCACAATGGATGGTGACGGTGCGTCCTGGAACACCGTCCTGCGCAACGACGCGCGCGTGTGCACCTTGCCCGGGTCGGCGGCGAGCACCCGGAGCAGCGCGAACTCCCGCGCGGTGAGCGGCACCCGCGCGCCGTCGGGCAGCACGACCTCCCGCTGCCCGAGGTCGAGGTGCCCCGCGCCGATCCGCAGCACGTCGACCAGCTCCAACGCCCGGCGGCACAGCGCGCGCAGCCGCGCGCTCAGCTCGTCCAGGTCGAACGGTTTCACCAGGTAGTCGTCGGCCCCGGCGTCGAGGCCGTCGATCCGGTCGTGCACGGTGCCCAGCGCGGTGAGCATCAACGCCCGCGCCCGCACCGACCTCGATCTCAGCCGCACCAGCAGTTCCAGCCCGTCGAGCGCGGGCAACCCGCGGTCGATGACCACGACGTCGTACGGACGGGTGAGCGCCAGGTGCAGCCCGCGGTGCCCGTCCAGGGCGACGTCCACGGCGTAGCCCTCGCCCTCCAACGCGTCGGAGAGCAACTCGACCAGCTCCCGGTCGTCCTCGACCAGGAGCAGCCGGAAGGGGTCGGCGGGCCGGGATCGCGAAGTGCCCTGCACGCCTTCAGAATCCCACTTCCGGGTGTTCGGTCAACGTGATGCGCCCACCGACCATCGGAGTTCCGCCGACCGGCCGCTTTCCCACCACTGTGGACGTTGCAGTGCCCGAAAGAGTTGCGCCGGCCCCGACGACGCCCGCCCGGGGTGGTGACTCCTCGTCATCACTCAACCGTGGCCGCTTGTCACGCTTCGACACCCGTCCGCGTGGGGTCGCCTCGATTACCTTCGGAACCCGGGCGGGGCGTCGGGCGAGTGCGCGGAGGTGCGGGAATGCGTCCACGGCTGCGTGCCGATGTCCGGTACGCGAGGAGCCCGGACGGGGTGTACGTGCGCGGCTCCGCCGGCGCCTGCACGCTGACCGGCGCCACGAGCTACGAGTGGCTGGACCGGCTGGCCCCGTTCCTCACCGGCGAGCACGCGCTGAGCGACCTGGTCGACCCGCTGTCGGCCGACCAGCGGGCGGCGGTCGAGCACCTGGTCCGCGTGCTGCACGAGCAGCACCTGCTGGTGGACGCGGTGGACGACGAGCCGCACGCGCTCACCGAGGAGGAGCTGCGGGTCTACGAGCCGGAGATCGCGTTCCTCCGGTACGCGACGGACTCGGCCGAGCACCGGTTCGAGCGGTTGCGGTCGGCCCGCGTCACCCTCCGCGGCGGCGGGCCGGTGCTGGCCGCGCTGCTCGCGGCGGGGCTGCGGTCGGGGTGGCGGCGGGTGTCGGTCCGGACGGACGACGACGTGACCGCCCTGCGCGCGGTCGCCCGGGCCGCGACCCGCGACGACGCGCAGCGCGTCGACTTCGACCGGGAAGCCGGGATCGACCTGCTGCTGTGCGTGTCGGACCGCCGTGACGCGCTCGTGGCGGCCGCCCGGGACGGCGCGCGGTGGGACGTGCCGCTCGGGCAGGTGCTGGTGGGCGGCGACGAGGCGTGGGTGACGGCGGTCGGCCCGCCGGACCGGGTCCGCGCCCCGTCCTGCTGGCGCCGGCTCGGTGCCTGGCGTGACCCCGGCCCGGACGAAGGGCTGCTGACCGGCCCGGTGCCGGGCGTGATCGCCGCGCACGTGGCGCTGGCGGCGTTCCGGCACCTGACCGGCTGGGCCGCCGAGGACGAGGAGCCGGTGCTGACGCGGATCGACCTGCGCGACCTGACCTCGCGCGCGCACCGGCCCCGGCCGTACGCCGTGACGGGGCGCGCGGGGCCGGACGCCGCGGCCGACGGGTTCCACGACCGGCTCCGGTGGTTCGTCGACGACCGGGTCGGCGTGCTGGGCCGGTTGGACGAGGACGACCTGCCCCAGGTGCCGCTGGCGGTGTGCCGCGCCTCGGTGTCCGACCCGGCGTCGGCGCTGCCCGCCTGGGCCCCGGCCCCGGAGGTCGCGGGGTGGGGCGGCGACCGGGAGCAGGCCCGGTGGCGGGCCGCGCTGGCCGGCCTGGCGACCTACGCGAGCCTGGTCGACGCGCGGGGCGGGGAGCGGCCGGACCTGCTGACCGGCGGCACGTCCGCGGTCGCGCCGGTCGCGCTCCGGGCGCCGTACCGGGCACCGGTCGGCGTGGCGGCCGGTCGGACGTGGGCCGACGCCGTCACCGCCGGGCTCCGGGCGCACTGCGAGGCGCTGGTCGCCGCGCGGGTGGGGGAGGGGCGGCCGTGCGACCTGCCCACGGCGGTGCGGGTCGTGGGCGACGAGCGGGCCTCGGACCTGTGGCGACTGCTGCGGGCCGCCGCCGTGACCGTGCACGCGGTCGACCTGGGCGGGGTGCTCGGCGTGCCCGCGTTCGCGCTCCGGTTGGCCGGCACGACGATCACCTCGTGCGCCACCACGGCCGCCGAGGCGTTGCGGGACGCGCTCGAACGGGCCGTGCTGCACTGGCAGTGCGACCTGTCGGACGACGTGGCGGTGACCCGGTGGGCCGAGGGCGAGACGGACGCGCCACCCTCCGCCGACCCCCGCTGCCACGCGCTCGCCGCCGCCCTGCGCCGGGCCGGCCGGCTCCCCCTCGCCGTGCCGCTGGTGGCGGACGACGCGGTGCGCGACCTGGTGCCCTGCCTGGTGCGAGTGGTGGCCGATGAGCGCTGAACTGCGGACGAACGCCACCGCACCCGCCACCGCACGCCCCGACGCCACGCGCACCACCACCCGACCACCCACCACCGAACCCGACACCCCGCTCGCCGCCGCCCCTGCCTCCGGGCCACCCACCGCCGCGCCGCCTGCCGCTGCGCCGCCTGCCGCTGCGCCGCCTGCCGCTGCGCCGCCTGCCGCTGCACTGCCCGCTGCCGCGCCGCCTGCCGTCGGCCCACCCGCCGCCACGCGGCCGGCCCACCCACCTGCCCCCGGCCCACCCGCCGCCCTGCTCGCCGCCGCATCGCCCGCCGGCCCTCCCACCCCCGGCCCGCCCGCCGACCCACCTGCCGTCCCGCGACCTGGCCCACCGCCTGCCGCCGCCCAACCCGCTACCGTGCACGTGCGGGTGTCCGGCCCGCCGCTGCTCCACGCGACCCTGGCCGCATTCCGCCACGGCGACCCGGAGCCCACCGCGCCGTGGCTGCCGGTCCGCGTGGACGGCCCGGTCGTGCTGATCGGCCCCGTGGTCCTGCCCGCCACCCCCGGCTGCGACACCTGCGCACGGCGGCGGCGCGACCACAACCGCGCCGACCGGCTCGGCCTGGCCGCGTGGCGCGCCGAGTTCGGCGACGACCCGCCCACCCCTCTCGTCACGACGGTGTCCGCGCACGCCATCGCCGACGTCGTGGCCGACGAACTGCACCGCCTCACCCGCCCCGGCGGCCGGCCCCGCACCCGGAACGCGGTGCTGCGGTGGTCGCCGCACACCGGCCTGCTCACCCGGCACGCGTTCCTGCCGGATCCGCTGTGCCCCCGGTGCGCCGACCTGCCGGACGACACCGCACAGGCCGCCCGGCTCCACCGCCGGCCACTGCCCAAACCGGACCCCGGCACGTTCCGGACCGCATCCCTGAACGGCCGGTGGACCGAGCTGGAGCGCTCCTATGTGGACCCGGAGACCGGCCTGATCGGCACGTGCGCCAACGGGTCGCCGCACGGCATCCCCACGGCGACCGCCCGCCTCGGCCCACCGCACCTGGAGTCCGCGACCAGGCACGGCTACGGGCGGGCGGCCGATTTCCGCACCGCCCGCCTGACCGCGATCACCGAAGCCCTGGAGCGGTACGGCAACCCGCACCCGCGCAGCCGCCGCACCGCGGTCCTGGCGTCCTACGACCAGGTCGCGGACCGGGCGATCGACCCGCGCGACCTCGGCCTCTACCCGGACGACTGGTACGACCGACCGGGATTCCCGTTCGCCCGCTTCGACCCCGGCGCGGAACTGGCCTGGGTCTGGGCCCACTCGTTCCGGCGCGCGGAACCGGTGCTCGTGCCGCGGAGCCACGCCTACTACGGCCGCCGGCCCGGCGCACCCGACCGCCGCCTGGCCTACGAGTGCTCCAACGGGTGCGCGCTGGGCGGTTCGCCGGAGGAGGCGATCCTCCACGGCCTGTTGGAGATCGCCGAGCGCGACGCGTTCCTGATGACCTGGTACGCCCGGCTGCCGGCGCCCCGGCTCGACCTCGGCTCGGCCCGCGACCGGCGCATCCCGGTGCTCGCCGAGTTCGTCCGCCAACGCCTGGGCTACGCCGTGACGGCCTACTCCACCACGCTGGAACAGCGGGTGCCCGCCGTGCTGGTGCTCGCGGTCGACGCGGAACGGCGGCCGGGCGTGCCCCGGCACGGGTGCGGCGCCGCCGCCCACCCGGACCCGGAACGCGCGCTGCACGCCGCCCTGATCGACGCCGCCGCCGGCGCCGGTCGCCGGATGGCCGGGTTCGACCTCGACCGCGCGGCCCGCCTGCTCGCCGATCCCGACGAGGTCCGGGAGATGCCCGACCACGCCCTGCTCCACGGCCACCCGGGCACCGCGCCGCGACTGTCCTTCCTGGACCACGACCGGCCGCCGATGCCGTTGGCCGACCTCGCCGCGCACGCCGCCTGGCCGCGCCACCACGACCTCGGCGACGACCTGGCCGAGCTGGTCCGCCGCTACCTCGACACCGGGCTCGACGTGCTCGCGGTCGACACCACGACACCGGAGCACCGGGCGTGCGGTTTCGCGTCCGCCAAGGTGATCGTGCCGGGCACGCTGCCGATGACGTTCGGCCACGGGTTCCGCCGCACCCACGGCATCCCCCGCCTGGCCTCGGTGCCGCGCCTGCTGGGCCACCGCGCGACGGACCTGCCGCCGGAGGACGTCAACCCGCACCCCCACCCGTTCCCCTGACCTGCCCGGAGGCGTCGTGTCCGGTTCCCGACTGATCGCACCGGGGTCGCAACCCGCCTTCGCGCCGGGCGAGGCGACCCGCCGCTACCTCGACGCCCTCGCCGCACGCGGCCGGGTGGACGTCGACTGGCGCGCCGCGCCGCCCACCTACAAGCGCTACCGGTCCACCGGACGGGTCGTGCTGCCGTGGCGGGACCCGTCGCCGCCCGGCGACCTGCTGCGCGGCCTGCTCGGCGTGACGAGGGCCGAGTGGTCCGCCGGCGGCACGCCGAGGGTGGTGCTCAAGCGGCCCGCGCCCTCGGGCGGCGGGCTGTACCCGATCGAGGCGTACGTCGCGCTCGCCGAACCCGCCGGGCTCTACCACTACGACGCCGCGCACCACGCCCTCGACCTCGTCCGCCCGGGCGACCACCGGCCGCTGCTGCGGGCGGCGCTGACCCGACCGCCGGAGGACCTGCCGGACGTCGTGGTGGTGCTCACCGCCGTGTTCTGGCGCAACGGGTTCAAGTACGGGGAGTTCGCGTACCGGTTGCAGTGCCAGGAGATCGGCGTGCTCGGGGCGCAGGCGTTGGCCCTGGGCCGGGTGCTCGGCCTCGACACCGCGGTGCACCTGCGGTTCGACGACGCGGCGTGCCAGTGGTTGCTCGGGTTGG
>NZ_JBHYXZ010000118.1:17023-21430 GCF_042752395.1 Actinosynnema sp. NPDC059335
TCTCCCCCCCGCCCCCCACACACACTCACCGCTCACAGACCCCCGCCCCCCGCCTCCCCCCCCCGCGCACCCCCCCCCCCCCCCCCCCGGCCCGTGACCGGCGAGGAGGACCCGCCGCCGAGCGTGGTCGACCGGCTGCCGCTCCTGACCGCGCTCCACGCGGCCTGCGCCGCGCCGCAGCCCGGCCTGCTGCCCGAGCCCCCGCCCGAACCCCCCGGCCCGGTCGTGCCGCTGCCCGCGCCCGACGCCGTGCGCGTGGCCGACGGGCTGCGCGGGAGGGCGTCGCCGGTGGCCGGTTTCCTGCCCCGCCCCATCACGGCGGGGGCGTTGGCGGCGATCCTGGCGCACGCCGCCGCCGGTTATCCGGGCGACCTGCCGGGTTGCCACGAGGCCCCGGTGACGGTGACGCCCCACGTGCTCGTCCAGCGGGTCACGGGCGTCCCCGCGGGCGCGTACCGGTACGACCGCCGACGCCACGCGCTCGTCGCGGCCGGTGGCACGGGCGACGCCCGGACCACCGCGCTGCGGACCAACACGCGGTGGGCGTTGCCGGAAGCGGCGGCCGCGGTGGTGCCCGTGGGCGACCAGGCGACCGGCGGCACCACGTTCGGCGACCGCTGGTACCGGCTCCAGCAGGCCGAGGCGGGCCTGGTCGTGCACCGCGCGACGCTCGCCGCGTCCGCGCTCGGCCTGGCCGCGCGCATCCACTCCGACGGCACGAACCCGGCCACCGACGCGGCGCTCGGCGTGCGCGGTCCGCTGCGCGGCCTGTCCTTCCTGCTTCTGGGGACGCCCCGACCCGGCAGCACGGTGACCGGGCCGCTCTGGTGATCGTGCGTGACGCACGACGACGTCGGCGATGCCACGGACAGGTGACGCGCCGCCGCCGTCGTGCGATCGGACGCGGGCCCGGTGTGCGGTCGCGGGACCGGTCGACGTTACCCGCACGTGTGGTTTCGGTCCCGCACCCCGAATCGGCCGTGGTGCACTGGGCGGCGTGCCCGGAAACCGTTCGGGCACAACGATGATCCTCACGACGGGAAGTGATCCGCGATGACTGTGCCGAAGCCTGCGTTGAACCTCGACGACCTGGAGGTCGAGTCGATCGGTGTCGTTCCGGCCGCGGGCCCGGAGCACCTGACGCTGGGGTACGGGGCGACCGAACTCGGCGCGTCCTGTGAAGGCGACTGCGACCTGGGAGGGGGCAGTTGCGACTGCGACGACCTGCGATGAGCTGATCGGCGGGTGCCTGGGGCGCGGGTGCCGGTTCGGCGCCCGCACCCCTCGCCCCGGACGTCCCCAGTGGAGGGAACAGTGCCCGACAACGCTTCCCCGGGCGCGGATCCGGTCCGCGCCCGGGCCGACGTGTTCGGCGTGCGCGTCGGCGGCGCGCCCGTCGCCGACCTCGAAGCGCTGCGGTGCGAGCGCGCGTGGGCCGCGGCGGAGGAGGTCGTGGCGCTGGCGCAGTGGTTGCGGGACGAGGGAACGGCGTTGTCCGACCTGCTGCACGAGGTGATCGGCGACCGCGCGGACGACGACCGGTCGCTGCTGGTCGCGTTGCGGCGGGCCGTGTTCCGGGGCCGGCGGCCCACCGGACGGGTGTGGGCGGCGCGCCGGGCCCTGCCCGGGGACCTCCGGGTCCGCGTGGAGCGGTGGGCCCGTGAGTCCGAGCGCGCGGCGGAGTTGACGGCGCGGGTGCCGTCGCGGTTGGCCGCCGACCGGGCGGCCGCGCGGGAGGCGTTGCGGGTGGCGGCGAGGCGGGACGCGTTCCGGTTCGCCCTGGCGCTGGGCAGCCCCGACCTGTCCGCGGCGGTGCGGCGGTGGCTGGACGACCCGGCCGCGCCGACGCCGCGCGCGCGGACCCTCGCGGGTCTGGCGAAGTACCTCGCCCGCGCGGTGGGCAAACCGACCCCGTACGGGTCGTTCGCGCTGAGCGGGCTGGGGCGGTGGGGGAGCGGGGGAGCGCCCGCGCGACTGTCCGGCGACCTCGCCTGGTGCGGCGTGCCGGAGCTGGACCGCGCCGCGGTGCTGGAGCTGTGGTCCGGGCTGACCGGGCCGCTGCGCGAGCACGTGGGGCTGCGGGTCAACCCCTCGGTCGAGCGGGAGGGCGGTCGGCTGCGGTTCCTCGGCGCGGGCGCGGGCGAGCCGGTCGTGTCCGTCGCCGAGTCGGGCGCGACGCGGGAGGTGCTGCACTTCGTGCGCACCGCGCCGGACCCCACGGTCGGGTCGTTGACCCGGCGCCTCGCCGACCCCGGCGCGGACGGGTACGTGGCCGGGCTGCTCGACCTGGGGCTGCTGGAGGCGCTGCGGCCGTTCCCGGACCGGTCGGGCGACCCGCTCGACCACCTCGCGCGGTGGGTCGACGCGCACGCGCCCGGCTCGCCGTGGCCCCGGCGGTTGCGCGACCTGCGGTCGGCGGTGGTCGGCTACGGCGGGTTGACCACGGCGGCGGAACGCGCCGAACGGCTCCGCCAGGTCCGGTCCACACTGGACGGACTGCTCGTCGACCTGGGCCGGGCGCCGTGGCGGCCACGCCGCGCCGTGCTGCTGGAGAACGCCGTGCTGCCCCGGCCGGTGGTCGAGTGCTCGCGCGACCGGTGGCGGCCGGTGCTGGACGACCTGGAGGCGGTGCGCGGCTTCCTCGGCGCGCTGGACCGCTCGCTGCCGGTCAAGCAGCGGCTGGCCGCGTTCTTCCGCGACCGGTACGACCCCGGCGCGCGGGTGTCGTTCCTGCGGCTGTACCGCGAGTACCGCACGTGCCCCGACCCCGGCGACGCGCCGCCCGCCGACCTCGGGCGCTCGGTCGTCGCCGGGCTGTACGGCGACGACGCGCGGGACACGGTGTCGGTCGACCCGCAGGTGCTCGCGAAGCTCGCCGCGTCCTGGCCCGCGCACGTGCGCGCACCCCGATCGGTGTGCTGCTACGGCCAGGAGCTGCCGGGTCCGGGCGGGCCGCGGTTCGTGCTCAACGCCGTGCGCACCGGCTACGGCTGGGGCATCACGCGGATCGAGCACCTGCTCGACGCGGCCGGGCACCCGACGCCGGTCCGCACGCCGGCCGAGGACGGGCCGGACGTCGTGCTCGCCGAGTGCCGGGCCGCCTTCCGCTCACAGCTCAACCAACGCGTCCCCGCGGTGCCGCACGCCATCGACTACCCCGGCGGCGAGCGCCCCGACGGGTGCTCGCTGTCACTGCCCGACCTGCACGTCCGGCACGACCGGACCGGCGATCGGCTCCTGCTGTGCGACGGTCGCGGTCGCGAGGTGCGCCCGCTGGCCCTGGGCCTGCTCGCGGCGGCGCTGCTGCCACCGGCGTTGCGGTTCCTGGTGGCGGCGTTCGGCGAACCGCAGACCGCGCTCGCGCCCGTGCCGCACTGGGACGACGTGGGCTGGCGGCCGGCGGTGGACGGCGTGCGGCGCAGGCCGCGGCTGGAGGTGGGCCGGGTGGTGCTGGCCCGTGCCGGGTGGCGCGTGCCCGCCGCCGACGTGCCGTCCCCGGCGAAGGGCCGGTCGGACGCGGACTTCCTGCTCGCGCTCGCCCGGTGGCGGGCTCGGCACGGCATCCCGCGGCGCTGCTTCGTCCGCGCCACCGGTCGGCGCGACCCGGCGCGCAAGCCGGTGTTCGTCGACTTCGCCGACTGGTTCCTGCTGCCGTCCCTGCCCCGGCACGGCGACGCCGACGTCGTGTTCGAGGAAGCCCTGCCCGACCCGGCCGACGCGCCGTGGCACGGGGAGCACGGGCAACGCGTCACCGAGTACGTCTTCGAGCTGACCGCGACGGACCGGCATGGCTGAGCCGACGCGCGACTGGGTGGGCGCGCACGTCTTCCACCGCGGCGACCAGGACCTGCTCGTGACCCGCGCGGTGGCCCCGCTGTGCGAGGAACTGGCCCGCGCCGGGCACGTGGAGGACTGGTTCTTCCTCCGCTACTGGGAAGGCGGACCGCACGTGCGGGTCCGCCTGCGGGCCGCGGTTCCCGCCGGTGCGATCCGGGCGGCCGTGGCGCGCCGGTGCGCGCACCACCTGGTCGACCACCCCTCGCCACGGGACGACTGGTCGCAACGCGAGTACGAGAGCGTCGCGTGGCGACGCGCGGCGGGCGAGCGCCTGACCACGTGGGACCGCCGCCTGCGGCCGGTCGACACGCTGGAGTTCACCGCCTACGAGCCCGAGCACCACGCGTACGGCAAGGGTCGTGCGCTGCACGCGGTCGAACGGCACTTCACCGAGTCCAGCCGCATCGCCGTGCGGCTGCTGAGCGCACCGCCCGACCGCCGCGCCGCCGCCGCGCTCGCCATGCTGACCCTGGCGGGGGGGGGGGCGGGAGGGGGGGCGGTGAGCGAGCGGGCGCGCCCGCGGGGCGGGGGCGGGGCGCGGCGGGGGCGTGGCCGCGGGAGAGCGCGGGT
>NZ_JBHYXZ010000118.1:21439-27955 GCF_042752395.1 Actinosynnema sp. NPDC059335
ATACAACTAAATTTTGGTCGGCTGTGTCTGTTGTTTATACGCGACCGGCCCTGGCCGGCGGGGCCGCCCGGTTCGCCGCGGCGAACACGTGGCGGCAGTCGACCGGGGAACGCCGGGACGACCTGCTCACCCAAACCCGACGACTGTGGTCCCACGCCTCCGCCGACCCACCACCCCGTCCCGCTCCCGACCTCACACCACCCACCCTCACGGCACCCGCCTCCACGGCACCCGCCTCCACGGCACCCGACCGCGCTTCGGCCGAGTCCGGACCACCTGGGGCCGGTCCGGCCGGCCTCGCACCTCCTGGTTCGCTGCCGCCAGGGTCCGTGCCGCCGGAATCCGTGCCGCCAGGGTCCGCGCCGGTCGGCTCCGTTCCGGCGCAGCGGGCCGAGCACGCGCCCACCGACCCCCTCGCCGCGTGGTGGGCCTCGATCAGCGCCCTCCACACCACCCTGACCGGCCTGCGGGCGCGCGGGGAGTTCGCGCCCGCGGACGCGTTGTCGCCGTTCAGCGGCCTGGCCCGCGCGCTGCACCCCGACGACCCGGTCGTCGCCCACGTCGTCCTGCGCTGCACGCACCTGCTGTGCAACCGGCTCGGCCTGTCGTCCGCCACCGAAGCGCGGCTGGCCTGGCTCACCGCCCGAACCCTGTCCGGACTCCACGACGAGGTGGCCACGCTGTGACCGTCAAGACCGAACCCGCCGACCCGACCACCGACACCCGCACCGCGTGGCACTGCGTGCACGTCTACTACTACGACCCCGACAAGGACGACCTGATCCTGGACGCCGTCCGCCCCCTCTTCGCCGAGCTGCGCCCCCTGGTGAAGGGCCTCCACCTGGCCCCGCACTGGCGGCGAGGGCCGCACCTGCGCCTGTTCGCCAAGACCGACCGGCGCACGTGGACCGACGTCGTCCTGCCGCGCGTCGAGGCCGTGATCGGCGACTACCTGGCCCGGCACCCCTCCACCGCCGACCTCGACGTCGAACGTCACCTCGCCCAGCACCGGCTCCTCGCCGCACGCGAACGCGAGCACGGGCCGCTCGTCCCGTGGTTCCCCGACAACACCATCCACGAGCAGCCCTGCGACGACCGGTCCCACGTGATCCGCAGCCCGCGGACGGCGGAGCTGATGGCCGAGTTCGCCTCCGACAGCGCGCCGCTGCTGTTCGCGATGCTCGACCGCGTCCGCGCCGGGACCGACGACAAGGAACTGGTCGCGCTGGAACTGATGCTCGCGACCACGGTCACCGCGTGCGGGTCGATCACCCGCGGCTTCGCGTCGTACCGCTCGCACGCCGAGGGGTTCCTGTACTCGTGCAACGACCCGGAAGCCGTCCGCGCGAGGTTCGACGCGCACTACGAGTCCCGCCGCGACGCGCTGCTCGACCGGACGCGGTCCGTGCTGGCCGCGTTGGACGGGACCGGTGACGCGACCCCGTTCGCCCGTCACTGGGCCGCGCTGTGCCGGCAGTACGGCCACCGGGTCGACCCGCTCGTGGCCGAGGGCCTGGTCTTCCCCCCGCTGCCCGCCGACGCGCCCGCCGTGAAGCCGCGCGCGCCGATGCACGCGATGATGTTCGGCAACCGCGCCTACCGCGAGACCGTCTTCCGCCACCCGAACTTCCTGCGCTACCGCTTCCTGCTCAACTGCGCCTACCTGCAGGTGAACCGGCTCGGCCTGACCCCGGTCCAGCGGTTCCGCACCTGCCACGCCGCCGCGAACGCGGTCGAGGAGCTGCACGGCGTCTCCGCCGTCGACCGGATCCGCGCCTTCGTGGAATCCCACCCCGACGACGCCCGGTAGCGCGCCCGCCCGGACACCGGGATGAGCGGCACGACGGCTCGTCCCCGCCGGCCGCCGGGTGCGGTGAACGCCGCGGGGGTCAGGCGGCCCGTCTGCGGCTGACGGGTCGCAGGTGCCGCCAGCCGCCGGGTGTGTCGGTGTCCGGCCCGGCGTCGGTCCCGGTGTCGGTCCCGGCGGAGTCGTGGACGTCGGTCCGGTCCGGCGCGGCGGTGGTGGGTGTGCCGTCGCCGGGGGTGCGGTGGCCGCGGTGGACCAGGACGAGCAGCGCCAGGCCCAGCAGGAGGAACGCGTGCGACGTGATCCGGGAGACCCCGACCGCCCCGGTGAGGAGGTCGTTCACCGAGAACGGCACGAGCACGGCGACGAACGCCGCCGTCACCGGGAGCATGCCCGAGGCGGCCCGGGGGCGCAGCGCGGTCCAGAGCAGACCGAGGCCGAGCGCGAGGTTCCACGCGGTGCTCTCGTTGAACAGGTGCGCCGACACCGGTTCGCCGGCGGGGTGCCCGGCGTGGTCGTCGGCGGTGTTCACGCCGAACACCTGCGCCATGCCGAGGGTGAGCTGGGCGACCGCGACCCCGGCCAGTCCCATCCGCCACGACCAACCGCGGGTCCGCGCCGCAGGCGGGGTGGGCGGCGCGGCCGCGAGCACGTCCGCCACGAGGTCGGGGACGTCGGCGGCGGGTCGGACGCGCAGGGCGCGGGTGAGCGCGGCGGCGTCCTCCTGCCACCGGCGGCACTCGGCGCAGGTGGCGAGGTGCGCGTCGGTGTCCTCGGCGGGCACGGGTTCGGCTTCGCCGTCGGCGCGGGCCGAGACGGCTTCGCGGCAGGTGTCGCAGTCCACGTGGAGATTGTCGCCCGCACCCCGCCGAAAGTTCCCGACCACCCGCACCGATCGACCACGCCCGCCGGACCCGGTGGGCGACCCGCTCCCGGTGCCCGGTGACGGACCCGTCCGCCGGGTCCGCTGATCGACTTCGCCCGCCGATTGACCAGCCCGCCGGGTGCGGTGGCCGTCCCGCTCCCGGTGCCCGCCGATCGACCCGGCGGCCGGGCCTGGTGATCAACCCCCGCCCGCCGGGATCGGCGATCGTCACCGCCTGCCGGGGGCGCGTGGGCGCGACGGTCCATCGGACGTCGGCCGCCGTTCGTCCCCGGCCGCGTCCGTTCGGGGGTCGGGCCGCGCTCAGCCCACGTCGGTCGCCGTGTCGTCGGCGGTCGCGCGGAGCAGGTCCTCGCGGGCGCGGGCGACGCGGGACCGGATCGTGCCGATCGGGCAGCCGACGACGTCGGCGGCCTCGGCGTAGGACAGGCCCAGCACCTGGGTCAGCACCAACGCCTCCCGGCGGTCCGGGTCCAGGGCGTCGAGCAGCAGGTTCACCGCGACCGCGTCCTCGAACCCGGCGTCCACGGCCTTGCGGTCCGCCTCCCGCGACCAGTCCGCGCCCGGCGACAGCCGGGGCCGCGACCGGGCCATCCGGACCTGGTCGACCACCACCCGGCGGGCGATCACGAGCAGCCACGTCCGCGCCGACGACCGGCCCGCGAACCCGCGCAGGCTCGCCAACGCCCGCGCGTAGGTCTCCTGCGCCAGGTCGTCGGCCACGCCCACGTCGGCGAGGTGCGCGACGAACCGCCACACGTCCCGCTGCGTGGCGCGCACGAACCGCTCCAACGCCTCCCGGTCACCGGACCGGGCCCGCAGCGCCCACCGCGTCACATCGTCGTCCGAGTTCGTCACGATCTTGGATCGTAACCACACCCCACCGGGAACTCGTACGCCGAACGGGCCGACTACTGGGACGTGGAGCACGACCAACGGGTCAGCGGCCTCAACCGGTCGGGTGAACCTGCGCCGCGAGTCGCGATCCACGCCGAAGACCATCCGATTAACTGGTGCACGAGCACGCCACCGAACCAGTAGGGACCACAGCGACCATGTCACCCAGCACCCGCGCCAAGCGCAACCCGATGACCGCCCGCCGCGGACCGTCCCTCAACGCGATCCTCACCGGCGTGGTCGTCCTCGTCGCGGTGCTCGTGATCGGCGGCGTGCTGCTGTTCAACCGCTCCGACGAGGGCGGCACCGCGCCGAAGGAGGCGTTGTTCCCGGCGGGCGCGCACACGCTGTCCAGAGTGGAGGGCGACAAGGTCACGCTGGTGGAGTTCCTGGACTTCCAGTGCCCGGCGTGCGCCTCCTACTACGCCAACATCACCAAGGAGCTGGAGCGCGACTACCAGGGCCGCATCACGTTCGTGACGCGCAACTTCCCGCTGCAGATGCACCCGCTCGCGGTGCCCGCCGCGCGTGCCGCGGAGGCCGCCGGGAAGCAGGGCAAGTTCGCCGAGATGTACCACGCGCTCTACGACGGCTTCGACCAGTGGGCCGTCGACGGCCAGTCCACCAGCGACGACCTCCCCCGCGCCACGGCGAAGTTCGAGGAGTTCGCCACGGCCATCGGCCTCGACCTGGCGCGGTTCCGGGCCGACGTGGCCTCGCCCGAGGTGCAGGAGATCATCGACCGGGACGTCGCCGACGGCCGTGAGCTGGGGGTGAGCAGCACGCCGACGTTCTTCGTCAACGGCGAGAAGTTCCAGCCGGCCGAGGGCACGATCGCCGAGGTCGAGCGCGAGATGCGCGGCAAGCTCGACGCGGCGCTGGCGGCCGCCGGATGAGCCGCCGGCTCGCCTGGCTCCTGGTCGTCGGCGGCGGTTTCGGGCTCGCCGCCGCGGTGGCGCTGACCCTGGAGAAGATCGCCAAGCTGCGCGACCCCTCCTACGTGCCGACCTGCTCGCTCAACCCGGTGGTGTCGTGCGGTTCGGTGATGGACAGCCCGCAGGCCGAGGCGTTCGGGTTCCCCAACCCGCTGCTGGGCATCGCCGCGTTCACCGTCGTGGTCACGACCGGCGTCGCGGTGCTCGCGGGTTTCCGGCCGCCCCGCTGGTACCGGGTCGCGCTCAACGCCGGCGCCCTGCTCGGCGTCGTGTTCGTGCACTGGCTGATCGCGGCCAGCCTGTACGACATCCACGCCCTGTGCCCGTACTGCATGGTGGTCTGGGTCGTGACCATCCCGCTGTTCTGGTACACCGCGCTGGACACCTGGCCCGCCCTCGCCCCGCTGCGCCGCGTGCACAGCGCCGTGCTGGTCCTGTGGTACGCGGTGATCTGCGGCCTGGTGCTCCAGGCGTTCTGGGACTACTGGACGAGCCTCGGGTGATCGACCCGCCGCTCCTGGACCGGCAGGACGGGGCGGCGGGGCCTGCGGGCCCACTCCATGGCGGCCCACGGCGGCGTCAGCTCGTCCAGCGAGGCGATCTCGACCGGCGCGAGCAGCGCCGGGTCGAGGGCCTCGCGGTGCCGGGCGAACACGCGCTCGGTGTAGCGGTGGCCGGTGTCCGCGCCGATCACCACGTGGGTGCGGTCGCCGGCGCGCTTGGCCTCCCACGCCGCCACCAGGTGCGACGCGCCGGTGGACAGGCCCGCGAACACTGCGTGGTCGCGCAGCAGGCCCACGGTGGCGGCCATCGCGTGCTGGAAGTCCAGCCAGTGCACGCGGTCGTACAGCTCGTGGCGCACGTTGTCGAAGTGGATGGCGCTGCCGATGCCCGCGATCATCGCGTCCGGGTCGGCGAAGCGCTCGCTGCCGAACGTGACGCTGCCGAACGGCTGCACGCCGACCAGCCGCACGTCCGGGTCGTGCGCCCGCAACGCCGTGGCGAGCCCGCCGGTCGACGCGCCCGTGCCGACGCTGCCCACCACGGTCAGGGTCTCGCCGGGCAGGGCGCGGCGCAGCAGGTCGGCCAGCTCGGCGTACCCGAGGTGGTGCACGGGGTCGTGGTACTGGCGCATCCAGTGCAGCCCGGGGTCGCGGGCCAGCAGCTCCCGCACCCGGGCGACGCGCCGGTCCTGGTCCAGCCGCAGGTCGTCCGACGGGGGCATCCGGTCCACCGTGACACCCAGGATCTCGAGCTGGGCGAGCATGGTGTCGTTGACCGTGGTGGAGGCGACGATGTGGCAGCGCAGGCCGTACCGGTGGCAGGCCATGGCCAGCGCCAGGGCGTAGATGCCGCTGGAGCTGTCCACGACCGTCTGCCCCGGTCTGATCACCCCGGTGTCCAGCAGGTGGCGCACCGCGCCCAGCGCGGCGTAGACCTTGAGGGTCTCGAACCGGATCAGCACCACGTTCGGCGTGAGCCGCACCAGCGACGGCGTCTTGACCGCGTCGGTGATGTGCTCGTGGACCGGTGGCGCCAGGGTGTCGTGGTCGCGCACGGCGGTCAGCTCCCGGTCGCGCGCGGGCGGGCGGTCGCCGGTAAGGCGACCAGGCGGGTCGGGGTCATGTCGTAGCCCTCCCGGGTCGGGCGGCACGGCTGCCGCGAGCGGTTCCCACCGCTCCGGTACAGAAGTCGTCGGCCGGCCCCGCCTGGTTCCCGGACGTGCCGATCCGGCCGGCCGGTTCCCGCACGCCGCCGCCCGGCCGTGTTGTTCGGCCGGTTCCCGAACGCGGCCGTGTTCGGCGGGTTCCCGCCCGCCGCCGGTCCGGTCCCCGGCGGGCTCCGGATGCCGCCGCTCGGGCGGGTCGCGGTCGTCGGCGCGTTCTCCGACCCCCACCGCCCGGCCGTTGGCGGACGCCGCCGGCCCGCCGGCCGGGTCGCGGGCGCCGCCGGGCCCGCCGGCCCGGGGCGGGGTGGCGGCGGTGCGGGCGGCC
>NZ_JBHYXZ010000119.1:0-27909 GCF_042752395.1 Actinosynnema sp. NPDC059335
TCTCTCCCCCGCCCCCACCCATATAAACACAAAAAATTCGGGGGGCCGGTACTTTTGTTTATAAGAGACTGGGGGCCGGGTTCGGGGGCCGCTACCGCATGGTGCTGGACTAAGGGGCGGGCCGCGCCCGGGCCGACGACGATCGACCGCGACCAGGTGTTGTTCGCCTCGTCGGTCTCGGCGACGGCGCCGGTCGCGTCGGCCGTGGCGGTGATCGTCGCGCCGCCCGCGGTGGCCCGCCACGTGCCGGTGACGGGCACGGTCACCGTCGCGCCCGCCGCGACGGCCGGGGTGGTGGTGTCCAGCGTGGCGCCGCCGACCACGAGCCGGGTCACGGAGCCCGCGCCCACGCCCGACGTGCCGCGGTTGCGCACCGACGCGGTGAACGACACGGTCGCGCCCACCGCCGGGTTCGGCGGGTTCGTCACCACGTCGGCGACCAGGAGGTCCGGGCCGGGGGCCTGCGTCACGACCAGCGGCGACGGCGCGGTGTGGGTGTTGTTCGCGTCGTCCCGCTCGACCACGGCGTTGGTCGGGTCGACCACCGCCTTCACCTGGTGGCTGCCCATCGGCCGCCGGCCCGCCGGGAACGACACCGCGGCCGACGCCCCCGCCGCCAGCGCGGCGACCGACGCGCTGCCGACGACCGCGCCGCCGACGCTGAAGTCGACCGTCGTCGCGGGCGCGGCGGCCGAACCCGCGTTGCGCACCGCGGCGGTCAGGGTGACCGCGTCGACCTCCGTCGGCGCGGCGGGCGACCAGGTCAACGACGTGACGGTGAGGTCCGGGTTGGGCGCGGCGACGCCGACGACCTGCAGCTCGGCCACCTGCCCGCCGGGCGCGCCGGTGTTGCCGAAGAACTGCAGCCGCACGTCCGCCACCCGCGCGCCGACCGGGACGGTCACCGTGTTCTGGTTGCCGGTCGGGCTGAACGCGTGGTCGGCTCGGGCGACCAGCGACGTGAAGCCCGTCGCCGACTGCTCCCGGCCCAGCACCTGGAAGCTCTGCGTGCGCGGACCCCACACCGGGTCGGGGTTGAGCCGGACCACCACGCGGTCCACGTCGGCGTTCGCGCCCAGCTTCACGGTCAGCGTGGACGACTGCCCGCCCGCCTCCCAGTAGGTGGCGACGTCACCGTCGTTGGCGTTGGCGGCCACGAACGAGAACACCGACGACGACGCCTCGATCGGCTTGCCGCGGGCGAGGTCCGTGCCGCCGCCGCCCCGGCCGACCCGCGTCACGGGGTTGCTGTCGCCGGACACGTTGCCCGCCGCGTCCCGCGCCCGCACCGTGTAGGTGACGGTGTCGGTGGCCGGCCGGCTGTCGGTGTAGGTGAGCGTGGCGCCGGGCACCGAGGCGCGTTCCGCGCCGTTGGCGTACACGGTGTACCCGGTGACGCCGGTGTCGTCGGACGACGCCGACCAGGCCAGCCGGATCTGCCCGGCGGCGGGCTCGGTGAGGGTGAGGTCGCCGGGCGGGGACGGGGGCCGCACGTCGCCGGTCTCCGGGCCGTGCACCTCCAGCTCCGCGACCTGGCCCGCGGGCCAGCCCGTGTTGGCGGTGACGTGCAGCCGCACGTACCGGGTGTCCCGGGCGGTGAAGTCGATGGTCGCGGTGTTGCCGGCCGCCGGGTCGAACACGCGCGCCGCGGACGGCGAGAGGTCCGTGAAGGCGGTGCCGTTCGTGCTGCCCTGCACGGCCACCGCCTGGGTGCGCGCGCCCCAGCCGCCCGGCAGCCGGAGCACCACCCGGTTGACGGCGACCGCCGCGCCGAGGTCCACCTGGAGCCACTGCGGGAACGCGTTGTTGCCGCTCTCCCAGTAGGTCTCGCGGTTGCCGTCGGTGGCGTTGGCGGGCGGGTAGCCGGGCTGCGAGCTGCTCGCCGACGTGGGCTTGCCCGCGGCGAGGTTGACCGCCGTCGCGCCGATCCCGGAGTCGGCGGCGGGGTCGGGTCGCGCGCCGGCGGGCGCGCCGGAGGCGGGGGAGAGGCCGAACACGGTCAGGCCGATCGCGAGGATGCCGCCGACCAGTCGCCGGCTGCGCTGCTTCCGTTTCATCGGTGTCCTCTTCGTTGGGGACGACGGTGCGCTCACGACAGACCGCGGCGGACGCCTGACGACAAGTTGCGACGTAGTATTAAGTTCTTGAGTTGATCTGTCAGGTTTTTGCGAGGTTGCGTACAAAGGTTGCAGACGGGCGGCTGTTCGTCAACGCCCGCCGTGCGGCGCGCACGACGAAACAGGGGCCCCCGGTGCACGGGAGCCCCTGTGGCGTGGAAATGCGGCGAGCGGTCAGCGACCCGCCGGTGAGACGTTCAGCAGGCGGCCCGCCAGGCCGCGCGACCGCGTCGACAGCTTGCCCGCCACGGTCGTGAGCACCCGGCCCGCGGTCGACTCGGGGTGCGCCAGCACGATCGGCGTGCCCGCGTCGCCCTGCTCCCGCAGCCGCGGGTCGAGCGGCACCTGGCCGAGCAGCGGCACGTCCGCGCCCACGGCCTGGGTCAGCGAGTCGGCCACGGTCTGCCCGCCGCCCTCGCCGAACACGTCCATCCGGGTGCCGTCCGGCAGCTCCAGCCACGACATGTTCTCGATCACGCCCGCGATCCGCTGCCGGGTCTGCAACGCGATCGAGCCGGCCCGCTCGGCCACCTCCGCCGCCGCCTGCTGCGGCGTGGTCACGACCAGGATCTCGGCGTTCGGCACGAGCTGCGCCACCGAGATCGCGATGTCGCCGGTGCCCGGCGGCAGGTCCAGCAGCAGCACGTCCAGGTCGCCCCAGAACACGTCGGCCAGGAACTGCTGCAACGCGCGGTGCAGCATCGGGCCGCGCCACACGACCGGGGTGTTGCCCGGCGTGAACATGCCGATGGAGATCAACTTCACGCCGTGCGACTGCGGCGGCATGATCATCTTCTCGACCTGGGTCGGCCGGGCGTCGGTGCCCAGCATGCGCGGGATCGAGTGGCCGTAGATGTCGGCGTCCACCACGCCCACCGACAGGCCGCGCGCGGCCATCGCGACGGCCAGGTTCACCGTCACCGACGACTTGCCGACGCCGCCCTTGCCCGACGCCACGCAGTACACGCGGGTCAGCGAGCCCGGCTGGGCGAACGGGATGACCGGCTCCTCGACGCCGCCGCGCAGCGACTTGCGCAGCTCGGTGCGCTGGGCGTCGCTCATCACGTCCAGCTCCACGCGCACGCCGGACACGCCGTCGAGCGCGGACACCGCGGTCGTCACGTCGGCGGTGATCTTGTCGCGCAGCGGGCAGCCGGCCACGGTGAGGTAGACGGCCACGTCCACGACCCCGTCGTCGCCGACCACGACGCCCTTGACCATGCCCAGGTCGGTGATCGGACGCCGGATCTCGGGGTCCTGCACGCCGGCCAACGCCTTCTGCACGTCGTCAACGGTGGGAAGAGTCACGGGAAGCGCCTTCGGAAAGAGGTGGTGGGACCGCCATGCTACGGCGGGCCGTGCACCTCCAAGCTACCGGTTGGTCACCCGCGGAACCGGGGCCAGCGCGCAGCCGGTTGCGTGCTTTCCGTAACATCGGTATTCGTGCCGGACACCGGACCTGCCCGGTTGCCCACCCGTACCGAGCTGGCGGTGTGGCGATCCTTCCTCCGGGCGCACGCGAGGCTCACTCGGATCCTGGAAGCCGAACTCATCGCCGAGCAACGCCTGTCGCTCGCGGCCTACGACGTCCTGGTCCAGCTCGCCGAGTCGCCGCAGCACCGGCTGCGGATGACCGAGCTGGCCGACGCCGTCCTGCTGTCCCGCTCCGGCGTCACCAGGCTCGTCGACCGGCTCGAACGCGCCGGCCTGGTGCTGCGGGAGCGCGCCGACGGCGACGGTCGCGGCGTGGTGGCGGTGCTGACCGCGCAGGGCCTGGACCGGCTCCGCGTCGCGTCCGGCACCCACCTGACGGGCGTGGCGCGGCACTTCGCCGAGACGTTCACCCACGCGGAACTGGAGGCGTTCGGCCGCACCTGCGACCGGCTCGGCGCCGACGAACCCTGACCCGGGGGCTCACGTCGAGGGCACGTCGTCCCGGACCGCGTCCCTGGCGTCGCGCTCCCGGCCGTCCCGGTCCTTGCCGTCCTTGTCCCGGGCGTCCTTGTCCCGCAGATCCTTGGCGTCCTTGTCCTTGCCGGGGCGCTTGCGCTCGCGGAACACGCGTTCCAGCTCGCTGCGCAGGTAGTCGCGGGTCACCACCTCGCCCACGGCCAGCCGCAGCGCGGCCAGCTCACGCGCCAGGTACTCGGTGTCGGCCTTGGTCTGCGCGGCCCGCGCCCGGTCCTCCTCCAGCGACACCCGGTCCCGGTCGTCCTGCCGGTTCTGGGCCAGCAGGATCAGCGGCGCGGCGTACGCGGCCTGCGTGGAGAACGCCAGGTTGAGCAGGATGAACGGGTACGGGTCCCAGCGCAGCGACACCGCGGCCAGGTTCAGCGTGATCCACACGATCACGATCAGCGTCTGCCAGAACAGGAACTTGCCGGTGCCGAGGAACCGGGCCAGCCGCTCGGAGAACCGGCCGAACGCCTCCGGGTCCACCGACAGCCGGAGCCTGCCCTCCGTGCGCGGCTGGTCGAGCCGCCGGCGCGGCTGCGGCTCAGGCATGGGACAGCCCCGTTTCCCGCCAGTTGACCGGCAGCAGGTGGTCCAGCACGTCGTCCACGGCGACCGCGCCGAGCAGGTGGTCGCTCTCGTCCACCACCGGCCCGCACACCAGGTTGTAGGCGGCGAAGTAGCGGGTCACGTCGCCGAGCGACGCGGACGGCGACAGCGTCGCCAGGTCGGTGTCCAGCACGCCCGCCACCAGGTCCGACGGCGGTTCCCGCAGCAGCCGCTGGATGTGCACGCAGCCCAGGTAGCGGCCGGTGGGCGTGGCCGTCGGCGGCCGGCACACGAACACCATGCTGGCCAGCGCGGGCGTCAGGTCCGGGTTGCGCACGTGCGCGAGCGCCTCGGCCACGGTCGCGTCCGGCGCGAGCACCACCGGCTCCGGCGTCATCAACCCGCCCGCGGTGTCGAAGCTGTACTCCAGCAGCCGCCTCACCGGCGCGGACTCCTCCGGCTCCATCAGCTCCAGCAGCCGGTCCTTCTCCCCCTCGGGCAGCTCGGCCAGCAGGTCCGCCGCGTCGTCGGGGTTCATCGCCTCCAGGATGTCCGCGGCGCGCTCGTCGTCCAGGTGGGCGAGCAGGTCCTTCTGGTCCTCCTCGCCCATCTCCTCGATGACGTCGGCGAGCCGTTCGTCGTCCAGCGCCTCGGCCACCTCGTAGCGGCGCTTCAGCGGCAGGCTGTGCAGGGCCAGCGCCACGTCCGCCGCGCGCATCGTCTCGAACACCGCCACGAGGTGCTGCGCGCCCTGCGGCTGGCCCGCCAGCTCCGTCACCGACAACCCGGACAGCTCCTCCCAGCGCAGCACCTGCACGGGGCCGCGGCGGGCCAGCCGACCGGTGCGCTCCCGCACCGCGACCCGCGTCATCCGCCAGTCCCGGGTGCGGGTGGGCTCCATCGCCGCGTCCACCAGCACCGCCACCGCGCCCGAGCCGAGCCGCACCCGCGCGTCGAGCAGCTCGCCGACCACCAGCACCTCGTTGGTGCGCTGGTGGAACTGGCGCAGGTTCACCGTGCCCGTGGCGAGCGTCACGGCGTTCGGCTCGATCGAGGTCACCCGCAGCATGGGCACGAAGATGCGCCGCCGGGTCGCGAGCTCCAGCACCAGGCCCAGCACGCGCGGCGGCTGCCGGTCCACCCGCAGGCCGATGACCAGGTCGCGGACCTTGCCGATCGACTCGCCGTCCGGCCCGAACACGGGCAGCCCGGCGAGCTGTGCGGCGAAGACGCGGTTCACGGCGACCACGTGATCAGGTTAGTCCGCCGCGTGCCGCGCCGCTGCGTTCCACTGTGGACGACGGCGGGCCGCGCCCGGTCAGGGCCGGAACGCGCGGGCGATCGCCCCGACCGCGTCGGCCATCCCGGGCAGCCCCTCGGCCAGGCACCACAGCCAGGTGTCGACCGCCCGGCAGAACGTCCACGCGCGGGCCAGGTCGGGGTCCAGGTCGCCGATGTCGCACAGCGCGGCGAACCGGTCGCGCAGCCCGCGTTCGCCGTCCAGCTCGCCGAACCTGTTCCACAGCAACGGGATCACGCCGAACTCGGGGTCGCCGGACAGCGGTTTCGGGTCGATCATCACCCACGGCTCGCGGTCGCCGCGCAGCACGTTCTCGTAGTGCAGGTCCTCGTTGACCAGGGTGTGCGCGGCGCGTGCGGCGAGGTCGCGGCCCAGTTCGCGGGCGTGGGCGACGAGCGCGTCCGGCAACGGGCCGCCCAGCCCGGCGTTCTCCGCGACCAGGTCGGGGAACGCGGGGCGGCGGAACCCGGGACCGGCCGGGACGCGCAGCCGGCGCAGCAGCCCGCCGGTGACGGCCAGCGCCTCCTCGATCGGCGCGTCGTCCAGCGAACGGGTGTGGTCGAGGCGTTCCAGCAGCAACGCGCCGTGGTCGTCGTCGTGGTCGAGCAGGTCCACCACGCCCCGGCCGCGCCACGCCCGCAGCGCCAGCGGCTCCTGCCGGGTCTCCTCGTCCAGCCAGGTCAGCTTGAGCACGGCCGGGTGACCGTCGGCCCGGCGCACCGGCAGCACCACGGCGACGTGGCCGTGGAGCAGCGGGCCGTCCGGGGCGAGCCGCCAGCGGGCGCAGAACCGGGTGGCCAGGGCGGGCAGCGCGGCCAGCCACCCGCGCGCCTCCTCGCCGAGGATCGCGCCGAAGCCGTCCGGGACGGTGATCACGCCAACTCCAGCCGGTAGACCTCGGCCCACGCCGGCCGACCGTTCAGCCGGGCGGCCCGCAGCGCCGCGTCGGTCTCCGCGTCCGGGCGCGCCCGGCGGGCGGTGACCCGCGCGTCGACCAGGTGGGAGCGGGTGGTGGGGGAGCGGACGGTCACCGTGCACGCGACCCCGTCGGCCAGGCCCGGCACGTCCTGCTCCGTGCCGCCGACCGCCACCAGCACCGCGCCGTCGCGCCACAGCGCCCACACCAGCCGCGACCCGTGGCCCTCCGGTCGGACCCACACCGCGGCGGCCTTGCGCAACGCGTTGTCCAGCACCTGCTCGATCTCCACCGGTTCAGCCTGCCACGGGCCTGTGAATCGGGACTCACGCGATGGCGGGTGCCCCGGCCGCGTGCCACGCTTCGCCCCAGCGTCAGTTACCGGCCGGTACGAGGAGGTACCCCCAGTGGTCGACCAGCAGCGTCCCCGTCGTTCCTGCCTGGCCGTGCCCGGCTCGAGCCAGAAGATGATCGACAAGGCCCGCACGCTGCCCGCGGACCAGGTGTTCCTCGACCTGGAGGACGCGTGCGCGCCGCTGGCCAAGCCGGACGCCCGCAAGACCATCGTCGCCTCGCTGAACGAGGGCGGCTGGGGCTCCAAGGCGCGCGTGGTCCGGGTGAACGACTGGACCACCGAGTGGACCTACCGCGACGTCACCGAGGTCGTCGAGGGCGCGGGCGCGAACCTGGACTGCGTCATGCTGCCCAAGGTGCAGACCCCGGAGCAGGTGCACGCGCTGGACCTGCTGCTCACCCAGATCGAGAAGACCATGGGCTACGAGGTCGGCCGCATCGGCATCGAGGCGCAGATCGAGAACGCCCTCGGCCTGACCAACGTCAACGCCATCGCCACCGCCTCCCCGCGGGTGGAGACGATCATCTTCGGCCCCGCCGACTTCATGGCGTCGATCAACATGAAGTCCCTGGTCGTCGGCGAGCAGCCGCCCGGCTACGACGTCGGCGACGCCTACCACTACATCCTGATGCAGATCCTCATGGCCGCCCGCGCCCACGACAAGCAGGCCATCGACGGCCCGTACCTGCAGATCCGCGACGTCGAGGGCTTCAAGCGCGTGGCCGGCCGCTCGGCCGCGCTGGGCTTCGACGGCAAGTGGGTCCTGCACCCCGGCCAGATCGACGCGGCGAACGAGGTGTTCAGCCCCAAGCAGGACGACTACGACCACGCGGAGAACATCCTCGACGCGTACGACTACTTCACGTCCGAGAAGGGCGGCAAGCGCGGCGCGGCGATGCTCGGCGACGAGATGATCGACGAGGCGTCGCGCAAGATGGCCCTGGTCATCTCGTCCAAGGGCCGTGCCGCCGGCATGTCCCGCACGAACGTGTGGTCGCCGCCGGAGGACTGACCCGTCCGGGCCTCCCGGTCGGCGGGTGGCCGTAGAGTGATCGCGTGGCCGACCGCGAGCTGGCGTCGATCGAGATCGAGGGGTACGCCTCGATCCGGTCGGCACGGGTGGACCTCGGCCGGCTCAACGTGCTGATCGGCGCGAACGGCGCGGGCAAGAGCAACTTCGTGCGCGTGTTCGAGCTGTTGGGCCGGCTGGTCGAGTCCGACCTGGGCTACTTCGTCGGCCTGAACGGCGGCGCGTCGGCGCTGCTCACGTCCGGCGCGGACCGGCTCCGGATCGCGCTCGGCACGATCCGCCACGGCTATGAAGCGGTGCTCGTCCCTGCGAGCAACGACGAGTTGATCTTCGCGGGTGAAGTGGTCATGCGCGAGGCCCGGCCGTACGAGGTGGTGCCCAGCCGCGGCGGCAGGGAGACGCGTCTGCATGAGCTCTCCGAGCTGGTCGAGCGCGGTGTCGTGACCGACATCGTTGGGTTGCTGCGGGACTGCCGCGTCTACCACTTCCATGACACCAGCCGGAACGCGCCGGTCAAGCAGTTGGTGCCGACGGCCGACAACCTGTCGTTGCGCGACGACGCGGGCAACCTCGCGGCCGTCCTGCTGGCCCTCGCGGACAGCGACGAGCAGGCCTACCGGGCGGCCTACCGGCGGATCGTCGGGGTCGTCCGCCAGGTCGCGCCGTTCTTCCGGGACTTCGTGCTGCGCCCCGAGAGGAGCGACCGGCTGCGGCTGCGGTGGCGGCAGAACGGCTCGGACGCGGTGTTCTCGGCCGACCAGATGTCGGACGGCACGTTGCGGTTCGTGTGCCTCGCGACGCTGCTGCTGCACCCGCGCCTGCCGTCGCTGGTCGTCCTGGACGAGCCGGAACTCGGGCTGCACCCCTACGCCGTCGTCCAGTTGGCCGGGCTGCTCCGGCAGGCGTCCGTGCGCGCCCAGGTGCTCCTCGCCACCCAGTCGGTCACCCTGATGAACCAGTTCGACCTCGACGACCTGATCGTCGTCGAGCGGGTCGACGGGGCCTCGACCTTCGTCCGGCCGGACCGCGAACGGCTCGGCCGGTGGCTCGAGGAGTACTCGCTGGGTGAGCTGTGGGAGAAGAACCTCATCGGGGGCAGGCCGGGCGGGCGCACGTGAGCCGTGCCGCCCGGCGGGTCCACCTGCTGGTCGAGGGGCAGACGGAGGAGGTCGTGGCCGATTCCGTCATCCGACCCCACCTCGAAGGGCTCGGGTGGATCACCAGCCTGTCCCTGGTGAAGACCAAACGGCCGGCCGCCGGTCCGTCGCACAAGGGCGGCGTCACCGGCTGGGGGCAGATCCGCCGGGACATCGGACTCCTGCTGAACGACACCAGCATCGACGTGCTCACCACGTTGTTCGACTACTACGCGTTCCCGGCCGACTGCCCCGGCATGGCGGACCGGCCGTCCGGCGACGTCTACGAGCGGGTCGGGCACGTCGAGCGCTGCCTGGCCGACGCGGTGGGCGACCGGCGGTTCCGGCCGCACCTGGTGGTGCACGAGCTGGAGGCGTGGGTGTTCGCGGCCGCCGACGCGCTGGGGCAGGTCCTCGGCGAGGACCTCGCCGACCGGCTCCGCGGCGACGTCCGCGCCGCCGGCGGCCCCGAGCTGATCAACGACGGACCGGCGACCGCGCCCTCGAAACGGCTCCTCGACTACTGCCCGGGCTACGTCAAGACGATCGACGGTCCCCTGGCGATCCAGGACCTCGGACTGGCGCGCCTGCGCGCCGAATGCCCGCACCTCGATGCGTGGCTCCACCTGTTCGAACAGTGACGAAACACTTACCCGTTGCCGGTCGGAGTGGTGAGCATCCCCACAAACGGCGGCGTGGAGTGGCGATCACGGGGTGGTGCGCGGGCATGGTGGTCGCCGTGCCCCGACACCGAACCCCGCGCCGGCCGCTGTTCCGCCGCCGCCGCGACGACCTGCTCGAGCGCAGCTTCCGCCCCTGCCCCACGTGCGCCGAGGACGTCCACGTGTTCGCCGACGTCTGCCGTCACTGCGGCGGAGAGGTGGAGCTGCGCGCCTCCTGACCGGGCGGCCTAGCGCGGCACGGGCAGGTTCGCGGCCTCCCGGTACAGCCACACCACCAGCACGACCCACAGCACGAGGGCCAGCAGCCACAGCACGGTGAGCACGACGCCGATGATCAACCCGGCGGTCGCCATGCCCCAGCCCTCCTCGCCGGTCCGCCGGATCTGCTTGCGGGCCACGATCCCGAGCACGATGCCGGCGGGCGAGAACAGGAACGCGGTGATCAGCGCCGCGATCGCCATCCCGTTGGTCTGCCTCGGCGGCGGGTAGTAGGCGGGCTGCTGGTACGGCTGAGACATGCGGTTCCCCCTGTGGTCCGTGCGGGGGCACAGGCTAACCCGCTGTTTCGGTTCAGCGCGTGGCGATGAGCACTCCCGTGGCGCGAACGCGCGTTAACCGGTCCATACTCGCCGGTAACCCGAGAGCTACGAAGGGAAACGCGATGGCGCGCCTGGCCCGGACCGCTGGACTGACCGACGTCCAGGAGGAGATCCTGTCGACGGTCCGCACCTTCGTGGACAAGGAGATCATCCCGCACGCCCAGGCGCTGGAGCACGGCGACACCTACCCGGCCGACATCGTCGAGGGCATGAAGGAGATGGGCCTGTTCGGGCTCACCATCCCCGAGGAGTTCGGCGGGCTCGGCGAGTCCCTGCTGACCTACGCCCTGGTGGTCGAGCAGATCGCCCGCGGCTGGATGTCGGTCTCCGGCGTGATCAACACGCACTTCATCGTGGCGCACATGCTCAAGCAGCACGGCACGCCCGAGCAGCAGCGCGAGTACCTGCCGCGGATGGCCACCGGCGAGGTGCGCGGCTCGTTCTCGATGTCCGAGCCGGAGCTGGGCTCCGACGTGGCCGCGATCCGCACCCGCGCCGTGCGCGACGGCGACGACTTCGTGGTCAACGGCCAGAAGATGTGGCTGACCAACGGCGGCACGTCCAACCTCACCGCCGTGCTGGTGCGGACCGACGAGGGCGCGGACAAGCCGCACCGCAACCTGACCACGTTGCTGGTCGAGAAGCCCGAGGGCTACGGCGAGGTCGCGCCCGGCCTCACCATCCCCGGCAAGATCGACAAGATGGGCTACAAGGGCGTGGACACCACCGAGATGGTGTTCGACGGCTTCCGCGTCCCGGCCCGGCAGGTCCTGGGCGGCGAGACCGGGCACGGGTTCCGGCACATGATGGACGGCGTCGAGGTCGGCCGGGTGAACGTGGCGGCGCGGGCGTGCGGCATCGCGCTGCGGTCGTTCGAGCTGGCCATCGAGTACGCGCAGCAGCGCCGGACGTTCGGCAAGCCGATCGCCGAGCACCAGGCCATCGCGTTCAAGCTGGCCGAGATGGCGACCAAGGTCGAGGCCGCCCACCTGATGATGGTCAACGCGGCGCGGCTGAAGGACTCCGGCGCGCGCAACGACGTCGAGGCCGGCATGGCCAAGCTCATCGCCTCCGAGTACTGCGCCGAGGTGACGCAGGAGGCGTTCCGCATCCACGGCGGCTACGGCTACTCCAAGGAGTACGAGATCGAGCGCCTGATGCGCGAGGCCCCGTTCCTGCTCATCGGCGAGGGCACGAGCGAGATCCAGAAGACCATCATCAGCCGCGGCCTGCTGCGCGACTACCAGTCCCGCGGCTGACCGCCGGTTGTCCACAGGCCGCGCCCGACCGCTTCCCGACGTCGGCGGACGCCGGCAAGATCAAAGCAGGGGTCCCCTCGGCGGGGACCCCTGCGGAGCACACGCCGGCGGCGCGCAGCGCCGGGTTCGCCGACGTCCGAGTAGGCCGGGACGGGGGTTCGGGACGCGCCGGGAGTCCCCGATCAGCCGGCGGGCGGTGTGAACGACCCCGGACGCGTGACCCGCCGGCCGGACCCGGCTGCCCGACCGCGTCCGTTTGTCCACAGGTGCCCCCCGTCCACACCCGACCGACCGCGCCCGCCGCCGGCCACGCGACGCCGCCCGACCCGGTCCGCCACGCCTCAACCCGCCGCGCCCGGTCAGTCCGCCACGCATCACCCGCCACCCCCCGCCGCGCCACGCCCGTGCCCGCCCGGAGCCCGCCGCCACCACGGCCGGAACGGTCCCTGCCGGGTGCCGGCCGCCCGCTCCCGGCCCGTCCCGACAGGTCACGTTCGCGTGTGTTTCCCGTCAACCCGTTTCGCGCCGCTCGCCCGGTATTGGCAGGATGGGGTGATCAGCACCGCGAAGAGGTGGTCACCGTGACGAGTTCCTTCTCCGGCTCCGGCCAGAACCGACCCGGGGTGCCTCCCCGCCTGCCCACCCCGCCCACCGGCTGGCCCATCGGCTCGTACAGCACCTACGAGGAGGCGCAGCGCGCGGTCGACTTCCTGGCCGACGGCGACTTCCCCGTCCAGGAGGTGACGATCGTCGGCGTCGACCTGATGCTCGTCGAACGGGTCACCGGCCGCCTCACCTGGGGGCGCGTGCTGGGCACCGGCGCGGCGTCGGGCGCGTGGTTCGGCCTGTTCGTGGGCGTCCTGCTCAGCCTGTTCAACACCAGCCCCGGCGCGAGCCTCGGGCCCATCGTCGCGGGCCTGGTGGTCGGCATCGCGTTCGGCCTCATCTTCGCCGCCGTCGGGTACGGGTCGGCGCGCGGCAAGCGGGACTTCCAGAGCGCGAGCCAGCTCGTCGCCGGCCGCTACGACGTGCTGTGCCAGCCCCGGTCCGCGGAACGCGGCCGCGACCTGCTCGCCAAGCTCGCGATGCGCCCTTCGGACCTCGGCAAGGACTGAGGTCGGAGGTTTATCCCGCCACCGGATCGGGTAACGCCGTTCCGCGGCTCCGGTGGTTGCGGCACCTGATCACCGGGCCTACGTTCGATCCACCGGTCGGCCCAGTCGACCGGCGGGCACGACGAGGTGCCGGGCGTCGCGGTTCGGCCCCTCCGTTGTCGGGAAGGAGGCAGGACCGATGAGGGGCAAGGGTCATCGGTTGGCCGCCGCAGGGGGCGCCGCGTTGATCGCGACGACCGTGCTGGCGGGCTGTGGTTCGGGTGACGGCGGGATCACCATCAACGTCTACAAGTACCCGCAGGAGAACTTCCAGAAGATCGTCGACAACTGCAACGAGCGGGCCGACGGCTACGAGATCGTCTACCACAAGCTGCCGCGCGAGGCGGACGGCCAGCGTGAGCAGATGGTCCGCAGGCTCGCCGCGGGCGACCCCGACATGGACGTGCTGGCGCTCGACGTGACGTGGACCGCCGAGCTGGCCGAGGCGGGCTGGATCAAGGAGTTCACCGGCGAGGACCGGGCGCGGGTCGAGCAGGGCACGCTGGAGACCCCGCTGGAGACCGCCCGCTACGAGGGCAGGCTGTACGGCGCTCCGGACAACACCAACGTCCAGCTCCTCTGGTACCGCGGCGACCTGGTGCCCACGCCGCCGAAGACGTGGTCCGAGATGATCGAGGCGGGCACCCGCCTCGAAGCCGACGGCGACGACCGGACCCCCGGCCTGGTCGCCGCGCAGGGCAAGCAGTACGAAGGGCTCGTCGTCCTCTACAACACGCTCGTCAACACCGCGGGCGGGAAGATCCTGGACGACGGCGGCACGAAGGCCGTCGTGGACGACGGCGCGGTCAAGGCGCTGGACGTGCTCAAGCAGTTCGCCACCTCCAAGGTGGTCGACCCGTCGTTCTCCAACGCCGCCGAGGACCAGGCCCGCCTGCTCATGGAGAGCGGCAAGGCCGCGTTCCAGCTGAACTGGCCCTACGTCTACGCCGCCGCCCAGGCCGTGCCCGACCTGGCGAAGAACCTGAAGTGGGCCCCCTACCCGTCCATCGACGGCGGACCGGCCAAGGTCACCGTCGGCGGCATCAACTACGCCGTGAGCGCCTTCACCCGGCACGCCGACCAGTCGTTCGACGCCGTGCAGTGCCTGCGCAGCGCGGAGAACCAGAAGTTCGCCGCCATCCACGACGGCGTGCCGCCGACCATCGAGTCCGTCTACGACGACCCCGAGATGGCCGAGCCGTACCCGATGAAGGAAGCGATCCTGGAGACGCTGAAGAACGCGAGCGCCCGCCCGGTGACCCCCGCCTACCAGAACGTCTCGACCGTGATCTCCAGCATCCTCTCGCCCCCGGCGGGCATCGACCCCCGGCCGACCGCGGAGCGGCTGCGCGGCGAGCTCCAGGACGCGCTCGACTCGAAGGGGGTGCTGCCGTGAGCCACCCGGCGACCACCACCACCGACCCGACCGACGCCGCCGCCCCGGCGGAGCTGTCCCCGAAGGCCAAGGCCGCGCTCAGCGAGGGCAAGAAGGCCGAACGCCGGCTCGGCCTGCTGCTGTGCGCGCCCGCCATCCTCATCATGGCCGCCGTCGCGGGCTGGCCGATCCTGTACTCGTTCTGGCTGTCGTTGCAGCGCTACGACCTGAAGTTCCCGGACCGCACCGAGTTCGTCGGCCTCGACAACTACGTGACCGTGCTGTCCAACCCCTACTGGTGGAACGCCATGTGGGTCACCGTCGTGATCACGGTGGTGTCCGTGGCGGTCGAGCTGGTGCTCGGCATGGCGCTCGCGCTGATCATGCACCGCACCCTCGTCGGCCGGGGCATCGTGCGCACCGCCACGCTCATCCCGTACGGCATCGTCACGGTCGTCGCCGCGTTCTCCTGGCGGTACGCGTGGACGCCCGGCACCGGCTACCTGGCCGAGACCCTGGCGGGCGGCGACCCGGTGCTCACCGAGAAGGTCCCGGCGCTCATGGTCGTGACGCTGGCCGAGATCTGGAAGACCACCCCGTTCATGGCGCTGCTGCTCATGGCGGGCCTCGCGCTGGTGCCGGACGACCTGCTCAAGGCCGCCGCGATGGACGGCGCGACCGCGTGGCAGCGGTTCACCCGGGTGATGGTGCCGGTGATGAAGCCCGCGATCCTGGTGGCCCTGCTGTTCCGCACCCTCGACGCGTTCCGCATCTTCGACAACCTGTTCGTGCTCACGGCCGGCTCGCAGGGCACCTCGTCGGTGTCCATGCTGACCTACAACAACCTCATCAAGGGCCTGAACCTCGGCATCGGCTCCACCATGTCGGTGCTGATCTTCATCGCGGTGGCGATCATCGCGTTCGTGTTCGTGAAGCTGTTCGGCACCGCCGCGCCCGGCGGCGACGGCGGGGGGAGGCGCTGATGGCCGGCATCGGCGGGGCCGTGACGGGGGCCCGCAAGGCGCGCTGGACCGTCCTCAACATCCTCGTGGTGGCGTACGCGCTGATCCCGGTGCTGTGGATCGTGTCGCTGTCGTTCAAGACCAAGGAGACCCTGGGCGACGGCAACTTCATCCCGCGCCAGTGGACGTTCGAGAACTACAAGGCGATCTTCTCCACCACGGAGTTCGTGCGGGCGCTGGTGAACTCGATCGGCATCGCGCTGATCGCCACCGCCGTCGCGGTCGTGTTCGGCACGATGGCCGCCTACGCGATCGCCCGCCTCGACTTCCCCGGCAAGCGGCTGCTCGTCGGGGTATCGCTGCTGATCGCGATGTTCCCGCAGATCTCGCTGGTCTCGCCGCTGTTCGAGATCGAGCGGTCGCTGGGCCTGTTCGACACCTGGCCCGGCCTGATCCTGCCCTACATCACGTTCGCGCTGCCGCTCGCGATCTACACGCTGTCGGCGTTCTTCCGGGAGATCCCGTGGGAGCTGGAGAAGGCGGCGAAGATGGACGGCGCGACGCCCGGCCAGGCGTTCCGCCGGGTCATCGCGCCGCTGGCCGCGCCCGGCGTGTTCACCACCGCCATCCTGGTGTTCATCTTCTGCTGGAACGACTTCCTGTTCGCGATCTCGCTGACCTCGACCGAGAGCTCGCGCACGGTGCCGGTGGCGCTGTCGTTCTTCACCGGCAGCTCGCAGTTCGAGGACCCGACCGGGTCGATCGCCGCCGCGGCGGTGGTCATCACGATCCCGATCATCCTGTTCGTGTTGTTCTTCCAGCGTCGGATCGTCGCCGGGTTGACCTCCGGCGCCGTCAAGGGGTGAAGCAATGGCCGAGATCGTTCTGGACCGCGTGACCAAGCAGTACCCCGACGGCGCGGTGGCCGTGCGGGACGTGGACCTCGAGATCGCCGACGGCGAGTTCGTCATCCTCGTCGGCCCGTCCGGCTGCGGGAAGTCCACGACCCTCAACATGATCGCGGGCCTGGAGGACATCACGTCCGGCGAGCTGCGCATCGGCGGCGAGCGGGTCAACGAGCGCGCGCCCAAGGACCGCGACATCGCCATGGTGTTCCAGTCCTACGCGCTGTACCCGCACATGACGGTGAAGGAGAACATGGCCTTCCCGCTGCGACTGGCCAAAGTGGACGACGCGACCGTGGAGAAGAAGGTCCGCGACGCCGCCGAGATCCTCGACCTGACCCAGCACCTGGACCGCAAGCCGTCGAACCTGTCCGGCGGGCAGCGGCAGCGGGTCGCGATGGGGCGCGCGATCGTGCGCAGCCCCAAGGCGTTCCTGATGGACGAGCCGCTGTCCAACCTGGACGCCAAGCTGCGCGTGCAGATGCGCACCTCGGTGTCGCGGCTGCAGAAGCGGCTCGGCACCACCACCGTGTACGTGACGCACGACCAGACCGAGGCGATGACCCTCGGCGACCGGGTGGTGGTGATGCGCGGCGGCGCGGTGCAGCAGGTCGGCGCGCCGCAGTTCCTCTACGACAACCCGGCCAACCTGTTCGTCGCCGGGTTCATCGGCTCGCCCGCGATGAACTTCGTGCCGGCCGCGCTGGAGAACGGCGTGCTGCGCTCGGGCCTGGGCGACGTGCCGCTCACCGACCGGGTGCGCACGCTGCTCGAAGGCGCGGACGCGCCCCGCGAGGTGATCATGGGGTTGCGGCCCGAGCACTTCGAGGACGCCCGGCTGGTGGACGAGGCCGTGCGGGCGAAGGGCGTCACGTTCACCAGCGACGTGGATGTGCTGGAGTCGATGGGCTCGGACAAGTTCGCCTACTTCAGCCTCCACGGTGAGCAGGCGACGTCGGCGGAGCTGGCCGAGCTGGCGGCCGACGCGGGCTCGGCCGACGTGCCGGGCGGCGGCGTGTCGCTGGTCGCCCGGATCGCCGCGACGTCCACCGCGGTCGCGGGCGAGCCGGCCGAGATCTGGTTCGACGCCGACCAGGTGCAGCTGTTCGACCCGGGCAGCGGGCGCAACCTGACCTACCGCGGCTGACCGGCCGCCGGAAGGCCGCCCCCGGTCGCCGGGGGCGGCCTTTCACGTTTTCCCGGTGGTCCCGACGACGGCCAAACGGGGGTTTTCCGGAGGTCACGGGAAGGGACCGACCAGTCGGGGGCATCGGCAGGGACGAACTCCGTAGTCCATTCAGCGCAGCAAACACGCATCTCGTCGCATTCGCCGCGCACGCCGCCGCGACCGGTCCCCACCCTGGTCGAAAGGCGGGAACGACCCCGACCGCGAAGCGCCGGGGCAGGGGAGACCGCCGAGCACAGAGAAGAGCGCGAGATGGGGATTCTTGACGGCAAGGCGGTCGTGGTCACCGGGGCGGGACGAGGGCTCGGCGAGGCGTACGCGATGCACGCGGCGCAGGCCGGCGCCGCGGTGGTGGTCAACGACATCGACTCCGACCAGGCGGAACAGGTCGCCGAGCGCATCCGGACGTACGGCGGGCGCGCGGTGGCCAGCGGGCACACGGTGGCCGACGCCGGCGAGGCCGAGAAGATCGTGGGAATGTGCCTGGCCGAGTTCGGCCGGCTCGACGGCCTGGTCAACAACGCCGGGCTGAACTACGAGGCGCTGCCCTGGGAGGACGAGCCGGAATCCATCCGGCGGATCGTCGACGTGAACGTCCTGGGAGTCATATACACCGGAATGGCGGCGATGCGCGCGATGCGCGAGCAGGGTTCCGGCTCGATCGTGAACATTTCGTCCGGCGCGTTTCTGGGCCAGCGGAAACTGGGCGCCTACTCGGCCACCAAAGGCGCGGTCGCGTCGCTCAGCTCGTCCTGGGCGCTTGACCTGGAAGGGGAGAACATCCGGGTCAACGCCGTGTGCCCGGTCGCCCACACCCGGATGGTGTGGAAGTCGGAGCGCTCGCTGCGGGCCATCCCCGCCGACCGCACCCCCGGCAAGGTCGCGCCGCTCGTGCTGTTCCTGCTCAGCGACGCGGCCGACGGCATCACCGGCCAGGTCGTCCGGTGCAACGGGCGGCAGCTGCACCTGGTCGGCCACCCGTACTTCAAGCAGCCGATCCTGGAGAGCGACACCTGGGACACCACGTCGGTGAAGCGGGCGTTCGACGGCGTCCTGCAGGCCCACCTGGAACCGTTCGGGCTGGAGAAGCGCATGCCGCCGCGGCTGCGGCAGCTCGTGGAGCCGGGCCGGACGGCCTGAGCCGGGCGGGGGAGTGCCGCCCGCCGGCGCTTCCCCACCCACCGTGACACACCGACGCTCACCACCCCTTCGGGTGATCGCCTGACCGGTGGTCCTTGCTGCGACGATGCTGGTCATGGGCACGCGCACACCCCGGGTCACGGACTGGCGGCTGGTGGTGCAGTCCCGCCTGGACCGGGTGCGCTCCGACCTCGCCGCGCTCGGCCCGCCCGACCCGCTCGACCCGGAGAGCCGGCAGTGGCGGGCGGTGGCCGAGCAGGAGGCCGCCGTGGTCGAGGACATGATCACGCGCACCGAGTCGCGCCGGCGCACGGTCGCGTCGTGGTGGTCCGGGTGGCACATCGAACGCGCCTGGCGGTCCCTGCACGAGGCCGAGATCGCGGTCGTCGCCGCGGGCAGCGGGTTCCTCGGCCGGCTGCCCGGCCTCAAGGCCCGCGTCGCCGAGAACCTGGACGAGGCCGACCCGCGCCGGGTCGCCCTGGAGGAGCTGCGCCCCGGCGAGTTCCCGCTCGCCGTCGAACGGGAGATCGTGGTCGACGCGCTGCGGGCCGCGTTCGACGCCTCCGACTTCGCCCACGCCGGGTCGCGGGCGCTGCGCAACAAGCTGATCGCCACGTCCGTGGTGCTGTTCGTGGTCAACACCCTGCTGGGCGTGGTCGGCCTGCTGCGGCCGGGCCTGATCCCGATGTGCGTGAGCGCGGAGAAGCTGCCCACGGTGTGCCCGGCGGGCCAGACCGCCTCGGGCGCGGACGTGTGGCTGACGCAGGTGTTCGGCGCGTTCGGCGCGGTGCTGTCGGCCGTCGTGCTGCTGCTGCGGCGACGCCCCAGCCTCTCGCCGTACGTGATGGTCGGCTACCAGGCCATGATCAAGGTGCTGCTGGGCGCGGCGCTGGCCGTGGTCGGCATCCTGGGCCTCGGCGCGGGCGTGACCACCGGTCTCATCGGCGTGGCGTCGCAGGCGGCCCTGCTGCTGTGGGCGGTCATCCTCGGCTACGGCCAGCAGGTCGCGACCCGGCTGCTGGACAGCTACACCGACCGGGTCATGGACCGGGCCCGCCCGCTGCCCCGGCTGGAGGACCAGCGGTAGCTCACCGGCGCGACCGCAGCGTCGAGATGACGTCGGCGTCCCACCGGTGGGTGCGGATCAGCCGGTACCGCTCGCCCGCGACCCACAGGTACGCCTCGGTCTCCGTGCGGTCGCCGACCAGGTCCGCCTGCCGCAGCATGTCCACCACCGGCCGGTACTCCTCGGCGTACCAGCGCCGGGCGACCGTCGGCCGGTCCAGGAACACGCCCTCGTCCTGCATCAGCCGGAAGCCCCACGCCTCCACGTGCTCGCCCAGCGCGGCGTAGTCCCGCGGGTCCGACAGCAGCACCGAGGCCCCCTCGTGCCCGCCCAGCGGCACCCGTTCCAGGAACAGCCGCCGGTAGTCCTTCACGATCAGGTCGCCCCGGTGGCGGATCCCGTGCGCCGCGACCCGCGTCACGACCTCCGTCACGTACGCGTCGATCACCTCCAGCCCCAGCGCGTGCGCGACCGACACCCGGTGGTGCCCGTCCTGCACGAAGTGCAGGTCGCCGACCCGGTACACCTCGATCGGCGGCACCGCCTCGCCGCGCCGCTGCGCCAGCGCCAACCGCTGCCACCGCTCCCGCACCCGCGCCGACGTGGGCCGGAACCGGCGGTCGAAGTCCCGGGTCCGGTCCACGCTGCCCACGATCGAGTCCAGCCGGATCGTCCGCAGCCCCAGCCGCCGCTCGGTGACCAACCCGAGCGACTCCACCACCTCGTGGAACGGCAGCATGATGTTCACGTCGTCCGGCTCCCGGCGCAGCCACGCGGCCAGCCGCGACATCACCTGCCGCCGGCGCGCCCGCTGGAAGTCGTTCTCCGCGTCGGCCCGCGGGAACCCGGTGTCACGGGGCACGGCCCTCCTCCTCTCGACGCCCTCCGGACGGGATGTCCAACACCTTGTGACCCACCACGTTCACCACCCGCGTCGCGCCGAGCGTGCGGTCCGGTCTCGGCTCGCCGTGCGGGTGGATGTGCCCGTGCAGCAGCAGCGCGGGCCGCAGCCGCCGCACCGCGTCGTGCAGGCAGGCGAACCCCCGGTGCGGCGGGTCCGGCTCGTCGCCGCAGCCCAGCGGCGGCGAGTGGGTGAGCAGCACGTCCACCCCGCGGCCGTCCCGCAGCCGCCGCCACCGGGCGGTCCGCAGCACCCGCCGCAGCCGCCGCGCCTGCTGCCGCTCGGTCCACTGGTTCGGCCCCTCCCGGTACCGGATCGAGCCGCCCAGCCCGGCGATCCGCAGCCCGGCGACGTCCACCACCCGCTCGTCGGCGTTCACCCCGCCCGCCGGACCCGGCCAGCGCGCCGGCAGGCCCGCCCTGGTCCACAGGCCCCGCACGTTCGCGTACCCGGTCAGGTCCACGTCGTGGTTGCCGGGCACGAACACGCACGGCCGGTCCAGCGCGGTCGCCAGGAACTCCAGGTAGTCGAACGGCAGGTCGCCCGCCGCGACGATCAGGTCCACGTCGTCGAACCCGCGCACCCGGTCCGTCCACAGCCGTTCCACGACCTCGTCGGCCACCGCGAGCACCTTCGGCATCCACCGAGCCTAGGCGTTCGCGCCGCCGGCGACACCTCGTCGGGAAAAGGGTGAAATCCGGCCTCGTCCCCCTGCCGCACAAGGGAAACCGGGTTAGCGTCACGGTGTGCTCGCCGAGCTGTTCCTCGACGCGTCCCGCGCCTGCCGGGTCCACAGCCCGCTCACCCACCGGCTGCTGGTGTCGGCGGCGGACGACCTGGCCCGGGGCGGCGTCACCGCGCGGGTGATGGCGGGCGCGGAGTGCGACCGCCACGGCACCGTGCCCGGCCTGCGGTTCGCCGGGGCCCTGCACCGGCTCGTGCTGGAGGGCCGCGCGCCGACCCTGGCGAAGCACTACCCGACCGTCGGCGGCGAGCCCGACCTGGGCTCGGTGTGGGACGACGCGCTGCCCGTGCTGCACGAGCACACCGACCGGCTGCGCGCCCTGGTCGCCTCCACGGTCGTGCAGACCAACGAGCCGGGCCGCAGCGCGCCGCTGTTCGGCGGCCTCCAGACCGCCACCCACCTGGCCGCCGCCGAGGCCGACCGGCGCGCCTCGTTCCCCGTCAGGCTGCTGGAGGTGGGGGCGTCCGGCGGGCTGAACCTGCGCCCGCACCGCATCGCCTACCGCGTCGACGGGGAGACGTTCGGCGACCCGGGCAGCCCGTTCCGCCTCGACCCGCGGTGGACCGGCAGGCCCCCCGTCGACCTGCGCCACAACCTGCGCCTGGTCCGCCGGGCGGCGTGCGACCTCAACCCGGTCGACGTGTCCACAGAGGACGGGCGGCTGCACCTGTCGTCGTTCGTGTGGGCCGACCAGGTGCACCGCTTCGACCGGCTCCAGGCGGCGATCGGGCTGGCCAGGCTCGACCCGGTGCCGGTGCGGCGCGCGACCGGCCCCGAGTGGCTGGCCGAGCAGCTCGCCCGGCCCGAGCGCGACGTGCTGACCGTCGTCTGGCACTCGGTGGTCTGGCAGTACGCCTCGCCCGCCGACCGCGCCATGGGCCGCGCGATCCTGGCCGACGCCGCCTCCCGCGCCACCCCGATGGCGCCGCTGGCGCTGCTGGTCTACGAGCCGCGGCGGACCCACACCGCGGGCGCGTACGAGTTCCGGCTGCTGCTCAAGCTGTGGCCGGCGGGCATCTCGCTGCGCCTGGGCACGGGCGTGGGGCACGGCGTCCCGTTCACCTGGGACACCGCGCCGTGGACCTGACCGGTCAGTGCCCGTTCGCGATCAGCAGGGTCACCGTGGCGAGCCAGCCGAGCAGGAACGTGAGCACCCAGAACCGCAGGTTGGTGAGCATTCTGGACATGGGGGGACCATCCCGTCGCAGGAAGGGGCAGGGGGAAGGGGCCGCTACAGCCACTGGTTGCGACGGAATATTCGGTACAGCGTCAGGCAGACCACGAGGATCACCGCGATCACCATGGGGTAGCCGTAGCGCCAGTGCAGCTCCGGCATGAAGTCGAAGTTCATGCCGTACACGCCGACCACCATGGTCGGCACGGAGATGATCGCCACCCAGGCGGCGAGCTTGCGCATGTCCGAGTTCTGCTGGAGCGTGATCTTCGCCAGCACCGCGTTGACCAGCGTGGTCAGCAGCTCGTCGAAGTTCATCACCCGCTCCGACACCTCGGTGAGGTGGTCGTCGACGTCGCGGAAGTACGAGCGCACCTGCTCGGGCACCAGCGGCGTGTAGCCCTCCGCCAGCCGCCGCAGCGGCACCGCCAGCGGCATCACCGCCCGGCGCAGCTCCAGCACCTCGCGCTTCATCAGGTAGATCTGGTCCGCGCTGACCCGGCTGCGCGGCTGGAAGACCAGCGCCTCCATCTGGTCGATGTCGTCCTCGATGTGGTCGGTCACGTCGAGGTAGGTGTCGACCACGTGGTCGGCGATCGAGTACAGCACCGCCGCCGGGCCGTGCCGCAGCCGCTCCGGCTCCTCCTCCAGCTCCCGCCGCACCGCGGCGAGCCCCGAGTGGTTGCCGTGCCGGACCGTCACCACGAACTCGCGCCCCAGGAACACCATGATCTCGCCGCTCTCGACGATCTCGTTGGCGGTGTCCGGCGACGAGTTCTGGATGTACCGGACCGTCTTGAGCACCATGAACAGCATGTTGTCGTAGCGTTCGAGCTTGGGCCGCTGGTGCGCGTGCACCGCGTCCTCGACCGCCAGCTCGTGCAGGCCGAACGTCTCCGCGACACCCTGGATCTGCTCCTCGTCCGGCTCGTGCAGCCCGATCCAGACGAAACCCTCGCCGCGCCGGCGCACCTCGTCCACCGCGTCGGTGTGCGACCAGCGGCCGGGCAGCCGCGCGCCGTCCACGTACACGCCGCAGTCCACCACGTAGGCCGACAGCGGCACGGGGATCGGCGTGGCGGGACGGTCCTGGGCGCGGCCTCTCAGGCCGCCGAGCGAGGGCAAGCTGGGCACGGGTGACCTCCGGGTCGGGAAGCGTCGACTCGACGGAACGACGACGGCACGTCCCCGACCGGGTAACGCCGGGCCTAGCCCCGAGGAGCCGGCCCCCCGATGAGGACGCGCGAGGTACTCGCAGGATGGGGGTCGTTACTCATCGGTAGTCCTCACCTCCTCGGGTCGGTCGTCCGTGGCGGTGTAGTCGCTCACAGACCAGTTGCCGAGGGTACTCCCCCGGTGCTCACACTGTCGTCCCGGTCGGTGTGGTCCTCGATCACACCCGACCCCCAGACAGCCGGCCAACGGAGGCATGCGGTGCAGTTCGGGCGTTACTACGAGGAGTTCGAGGTCGGCGCGGTCTACAAGCACTGGCCCGGGAAGACGGTCACCGAGTACGACGACCACCTGTTCTGCCTGCTCACCATGAACCACCACCCGCTGCACATGGACGCGCACTACGCCGCGGAGGCCACCGAGTTCGGCAAGAACGTGGTCGTCGGCAACTACGTCTACTCGCTGCTGCTGGGCATGTCGGTGCCCGACGTGTCGGGCAAGGCCATCGCCAACCTGGAGGTGGAGTCGCTGCGGCACGTCAAGCCCACGTTCCACGGCGACACCATCTACGGTGAGACCGAGGTGCTGGCCAAGACGCCGTCCAAGTCGAAGGACGACCGGGGCGTGGTGCACGTCGAGACGCGCGGGTACAAACAGGATGGAACGGTCGTCTGCGTGTTCCGCCGGAAGGTCATGGTGCCCAAGCGCTCCCACGTGCCCGGGAACTCGACCGGTGGAGCGCGCGGCGGCGAGCAGCCCGGCAGGCCCGAACCCAAGGAGTGACGTGACCTCGCTGGATCTGGTGCGGGAACGACTGGCCCGGTTCGCCGAGCAGGAGGCGCACGGCGTCTCGCCGCTCTACGAGCACCTGGCCGCGCGCGCCGCCGACGATCCGGACGTCGCCGGCCTGCTGACCGCCGCCCCGGAGCGGTTCGCGCACGCGACCCTGCTCCTGGCGGCGGCGCACCGGCTCGTGCAGGCCGAGCCGTTCCACCGGCTGTCGGACTACTACCCGTCGCTCGGCGGCACGTACGGCGCGGACGAGCACACCTGGCCGCTGTTCCGGGACTTCGTGCTGGAGCGCGCCGACCGGATGCGCGAGCTGATCGGCTCCCGGACCGTGCAGACCAACGAGGTGCGCCGCGCGACCCTGGTCTACCCGGCGCTGGCGAAGGTGAAGGGACCGATCGGGCTGCTGGAGGTCGGCTGCTCGGCCGGGCTGCTGCTCAACCTGGACCGCTACGGCTACCGCTACCAGACCCAGCAGGCCGGCCAGCTCGCCGCCGGACCCGCCAAGGCGGCCCTCGGGCTGCACTGCGCGCTGGAGCTGGCCCCCGGCGCGGAGCTGCCGAAGATCCCCAAAACGGTGAAGATCGCGGCCAGGGTCGGGCTCGACCGCGCGCCCGCCGACCTCGCCGACGAGGACACCTACGCCTGGCTGGAGGCGTGCGTGTGGGCCGACCAGCCGGAGCGGCTCAGGCTGTTCGGCGTGGCCGCGACCGTGCAGCGCAAGTCCCCGCCGGAGCTGGTGGCGGGCGACGCGGTCGCGGACCTCGCCGAGGCCGCCGCCCGCGTGCCCGAGGACCTGCCGCTGGTGGTCCTGACCAGCAGCGTCCTGGCGTACGTGCCGGGGGAGGAGTTCGTCGCCGCGCTGCGCGACCTCGGCCGCCCGGTGTGGTGGCTCAGCCACGAGGGCTACGCCGCGGGCCTCGCCCACGTGCTCCCCGGGCGCGACGACCTGCGCCCCGGACCGGGCGACCCCGCGTTCGGCGTGGTCGGCCTGGTCCGGTTCGAGGACGGCGAGGCGCGGTCGGTCCAGGCGTTGGCCAAGACCGCGCCGCACGGCCAACGCCTCGTCTGGCTACCCTGATCGGGCGAAGTCGATCTCGTACGGGGGATGTCCGTCACGAACGGGGGAGCCGACCCCACTCCGCCAAGGTCTCGCGGAGCATCCCGGTGAGTGGGAGTGTGTCCAAGATCGCAGCGTCGGCCCAACACGCCGCGGAGGCGTCGTCCCCCGGTCGGAGCACGCCCGATCGCACCTGGCAGGCGTAGTCGCGGATCACGTAGAGGCCGTTCGGCGCAGGTCTCGTCACGGTTCCGACCAACTCGCCGACGGTCACGGAGAGTCCCGTTTCCTCCCGCAGTTCCCGCACGATTGCGGTCTCGTCCGACTCGCCGGGCTCGACTCGGCCACCCGGTAACGACCACAGTCCCTCACCTGGGGGATTGGCCCTCCGCACGAGTAACAGTCGCCCGTTCGAGTCGTGCACGATGCCGCCGACACAGTGGATGAGAGGTTCTCGTTCGGCCGTCACGATCACGAACCGTAGTCACACCGGGTTGGCGGTGCAGCACGCTGACCCAAGTGCGGTACAAATCTCCCGACGTGTCGCGGAGTGCGGTACAACGGTTTTCACTGGCGCCAAACGGGTGCGGGTAGCGAACGGGGTTGATCACCGTGAACCTGAAGAAGATCCTCACTTTCGCAGGGGTCGCCTTGGTCCTGTTCTTCCTCATCGCCGAGCCGCAGAACGCGGCTCAGCTGGTGCAGAACATCCTGGGCACGCTCCGGGACGCCGCTGAGGCGCTCATCACCTTCGTGCAACAATTGTTCTGAGTCGCCCGGTCCTCCCCCACGGCGAGAGGTCGAAGGCATGTTCGCACCACGGGACCCCGACGAGTACCTGCTCCCCACGGAGCGTCGGGTCATCCGGGTCCGCAGGCACTGGAGCAGTCTGCTCTGGGATCTCCTCGAGGCGGCGGCGCTGCTCGCCGGCGCGATGATGATCTCCTACCTGCTGCCCGACAACGCGGGCATCTTCCAGAACATCCTCTGGTACGCCTCGTTGTTCGTGGTGCTCAGGCTCGCCTACTTCGTCATGGAGTGGTGGGTGGAGCGGATCGTCGTCACCGACAAGAGGTTCATGATCTCCTCGGGGGTCTTCGAGACCAAGGTCGCGATGATGCCGATCAGCAAGGTGACCGACCTCACCTACGAGCGCTCGGTGCTCGGGCGCATGTTCGGCTTCGGGACCCTGGTCGTGGAGTCGGCGGGTCAGATCCAGGCCCTCAACCGGATCGAGTACCTGCCCAACCCCGAGGAGGTCTACGACGCGATCTCCGAGTTGACCTTCGGCGACAAGAAGGCACAGGCCGAGCGCTTCTCGATGATCAAGGCGCAGCGGGCGGCGCGCGGCAAGAAGATGGTGCCGTAGTTCAGACTGGTCGGGTGCGCATCGACCTGCACACCCACTCGACCGAGTCCGACGGCACGGACACGCCCGCGGAGCTGGTGGCGGCCGCGGCCGCCACCGGTCTGAGCGCCGTGGCGCTCACCGACCACGACACCGCCGCCGGCTGGGCGGAAGCGGCCAACGCGCTGCCCGCCGGCCTGAAGCTGGTGCGCGGCGCGGAGCTGTCCTGTGCCTCCGACGACGGCCGGGGCCGGGTCATCACCGTCCACCTCCTCGCCTACCTGTACGACCACACCTCGCCCGCGCTGGTCGAGGAGCAGCTGCGGCTGCGCCTCGAACGACGCCGGCGGCTGCGCCGCATGGCCGAGCGGATGGTGGCGGACGGGTTCCCGATCGACCCGGACGAGCTGATGGCCGCCATGCCGGCCGACGCGCCCGCCGGTCGACCCCACCTGGCCATGGCGTTGATCCGGGCCGGGGTGGTCGAGACCGTCGACGAGGCGTTCGCCAAGTACCTCACGGGTGGCCGCTACTACGTGCCGCGCACCGACACGCCGGTGGCGCGGGCGATCGAGATGATCGCCGAGGCGGGCGGCGTCACCGTGCTCGCGCACCCGTTCGCCTCGTCCCGCGGCCCGGTCGTGACCGACCAGGTGGTCGCCGACCTCGCGGCGCTCGGGCTGGGCGGGGTCGAGGTCGACCACCCCGACCACGACGCGCCGACGCGGGAGCGGCTGCGCGGCCTGGCGCGCGAACTGGGCCTGCTGACCACGGGGTCGAGCGACTACCACGGCACCAACAAGACCGTGCGGCTGGGCGCGGAGACCACCTCGCCGGACGTCCTGGACGCCCTCGCCGACCGCGCCACGGGCTGCAAGGTCCTCGTCGGCTGACCCCACCGCAGTCCTCACCACCGCCACGGCCCTCACCCTGGGAGTCACCTCACCCGACCCCTCCCGCGAGGTCGCGTCGGCCGTTCGCGTCCTCATCCCCGGCGATCACGCTTTTCGATCGCCGGGGATCAGGGCGCGAAC
>NZ_JBHYXZ010000120.1:0-4178 GCF_042752395.1 Actinosynnema sp. NPDC059335
TTCCCAACGTAGGACACGCGCGCGTGTCCTACGTTCAGGTCGCGTGTGTCCTACGTTGGGAACGCGTGAGTTCACCGTTCAGGACGGCCAGGAGCGAGCGGTAGGTGCGGGTCGGGTCGCCCTCCACGGAGGGGATGACCACGGGCGACCGGGTGGCGATGATCCGTTGCAGGGCGTCGTGCATGGCGGACAGCTCGGCCGGGGTCGCCCGGACGGTGCCGCGCTCGGTGAAGCGGCGGATCGCGTTGGCCTTCGTGTCCGTCAGCACGACCTCGTGGTAGGCCGCGCCCACCTCGGCGGCCAGGGCGGACAGCCGGTCCAGGAACTCCGGGCGGCCGAGGAACTGCGGCACCACCACGTCGTGACCGGCGGTCAGGTGCACGCGCGCGGCGGCGACGGCGATGTCCCGGGCCAGCCGGCCCGCTTCGCCGAGGTCGCCCGCGATCAGGTCGCGCACCCGGTCGACGTCCAGCGCCAACGCGGGCGGGTGGTCCTCGGCGTACCGGCGGGCGATGGTCGACTTCCCGCAGCCGGGCGGGCCGTTCAGCGCGATCAGGCGGGGCACCCCGGCCAGCCTAGCGGCGCGGGGGACGGCGCCCCCTGGTCGCCGCCCCCGCACCACCCATCGTGCCGACGACCGGTACACGCCCGGTACATACCGGCATGTACCGACACCACTACGCGCTGTCACCAACACGCCCGAGGTCACGGGCCGGCCCGAAGTGCGTGACGCGTGTTGGTCACCGACCGCAACAAGGGCCACCGACGACGGACCGGCCGCCACGCCCACCGGAAGACCAGGTGACGACCCGCGACAACAGGCCGTTGACCTGCACCGGAGCCCGAACCACCGGCGAGCGGGGCGCACGCCGGGAGGCGTCCGGAGCCGAATCGCCCGCGGAACGCGGTCCGGACGGCTTCACCCGAATGCAGTCGTCGGAAGCGGAGGCGCTTCGGCCGCCGGTCTGACAGCCTGGACGACACGTTTGCCGACGCGGACAATCGTCGCAGGACAGCCAGGGGGTGACCGGTGCCGCGTGGAGAGCGCCCGTTGGACGTCGGTGACAGCCCGCTGCTCAAGTTCGCCGCCGACCTCAGGTCGCTGCGGGACAAGGCGGGCGGGCACAGCTACCGACAGCTCGGCGCGCGCGCCCACTACTCGGCGACGACGCTGTCGGACGCCGCGGGCGGGCGCAAGCTGCCCACGCTGGCGGTGACGCTGGCCTACGTGCGCGCGTGCGAGGGCGACGTGGCCGAGTGGGAGGACCGGTGGCGGCAGGTCGCCGCCGAGGTGCTGCCCACCCCCGAGCCCGGTCCCGACGAGGGCCACCCGCCGTACGCGGGTCTGGCCGCCTACGGCACCGAGGACGCCGAGTGGTTCTTCGGCCGCGACCACCTGCTGGACGAGCTGGAGCAGCGCCTCTCGCACCGCCGGCTCGTGGCGGTGTTCGGCGCGTCCGGCGCGGGCAAGTCGTCGCTGCTGCGCGCCGGCCTGGTGCCGCGGCTGTCCGGCCGGGTCGTGGTCACCTCCCCCAGCCTGACCGCCGAGCCGGACCTCGACGCGGACCTGGTGATCGTGGACCAGTTCGAAGAGGTCTTCACGCTGTGGCCGGACGCGGACCGGCGCACCGCCTACGTCGACGCGCTCCTGGCCGCCCCGGGCAAGGTCGTGCTCGGCGTGCGGGCCGACTTCTACGGGCACTGCGCGCAGCACCCGGCGCTGGTGGAGGCGCTGACCGACGGCCAGGTGCTGCTCGGGCCGATGGGCCCGGAGGAGCTGCGCCAGGTGATCATGCAGCCGGCCGTGAAGGCGTCGTGCACGGTGGAGACGGCGTTGGTGTCCCGGCTCGTCGCCGACGCCACCGGCCAGGCGGGCGTGCTGCCGCTGATGTCGCACGCGTTGCTGGAGACCTGGCGACGCCGGCGCGGCACCACGTTGACCCTGGCCGGCTACGAGGCCGCGGGCGGCATCCAGCACGCCATCGCGCAGACCGCCGAGCGCACCTACACGTCGCTGGAACGGCACCAGCGCGCAGTGGCCCGGCAGGTGTTCCTGCGGCTCACCGCGCTCGGCGACGGCACCGAGGACACCAAGCGGCGGCTGCCCCGGTCCGAGCTGGACCACGACGTGGACGTGGACGTCGTGCTCGACCGGCTCGCGCACGCCCGGCTGCTCACCCTGGACCGCGACACGGTGGAGATCGCGCACGAGGCGCTGATCCGGTCCTGGCCCCGGCTGCGCGGCTGGCTGGCCGAGGACCGCGAGGGGCTGCGCACCATGCGCCGGCTCACGGAGGCCGCGGCGACCTGGGAATCGCTCGGCCGCGACCCGGACGCGCTGTACCGGGGCGCCCGGCTGGACGCCGCGGTCGAGTGGACGCAGCGCGGCGGGGTGCGCCCGAGCGCTCAGGAACGCGACTTCCTGGCCGAGAGCCTCCAGGCCCGCGACCGGGAGCGGCAGCTCGCGCACCGGCGGACCCGGCGGCTGCGCCAGCTCGTCGCGCTGCTGGCGGTGCTGCTGGCGCTCGCCGGCACGGCCGTGGTGCTCGCGATCGACGCCCAGAAGGAGGCCGCGGCGGGCTGGAAGTCCTCCACCGCCTGGTACGTGGCCAACCAGTCGCAGGCGCAGCGCAGCAGCGACCCGCAGCTCGCCGACCAGCTCGCCATCGCCGCGTACCACCTCGACCCCAACGACGAGACCCGCGACGGCGTGCTCAGCGCGAACGCCACGCACCAGCGCGACATGGCGGTGCGCGCGGCGTTCGCCTCCGCGCAGGCGCGCAGCCCGGACGGCGTGCCGCAGGCGAACACGCGCGTGTTCGGGCCCGCCGACGAGACGGTGACGTCGATCGCGGTGAACCGCGACAACCAGGCGTTCGCCACCACGCTGGTGGACGGGTCGGCGAAGGTCTGGGACGTCACCGACGTGACCTTCGAGGTCGCGCACACCTTCGACTTCCGGGTGGACCGCATCGCGCTCGACCCGGCCGCCGCGCGCACCCTGGTCACGGCGGGCGCGGACGCCGAGGTGGCGGTGTGGGACTGGGCGGACCCGGCCCGGCCGGTCCTGGCGTCCCGCCTGCCCGGCCACTCCCGCCCCGTGCTGGGCGTCGGCTACAGCCCGGACGGCGAGGTCGTCGTGACCTACGACGTGCTGGGCGTCGTCCGGCTCTGGGACGTGTCGGTCCCGGCGCGCCCGGCGCGGGTCGCGCAGCTGGACCTCGGGTGGGACATCACGTCGGCCGCCCTGTCGCACGACCGGCGCACGCTGGCGCTGGGCACGGCGAAGGGCCAGGTCAGCCTCTTCGACCTGACCAAGGAGGGCAAGCGGGTCGAGCTGTGGTCCGACAAGGCGCACCGGGGCGCGGTGCAGGCGCTGGGGTTCCGCGCCGACGACCGGGCCCTCGCCACCGTCGGCACCCAGGACAAGGTGGCGCTGTGGGACGTCGCCGACCCGCGGCGGCCGGCCGAGCGCGGCCGGATCAACGGCCTCACCAAGGGCGTCTACGCGGTCGGGTTCGGCGACAGCCCGACCGTCGTCGTCACGTCGAAGTCCAACGGCACGACGCGCTCGTGGGAGTTCGACTTCGACACGGCGGTGCGCGAGATGTGCGCGGGCGTCACCACCCACCTCAGCCACGAGGAGTGGCAGCAGTACGTCGGCGCGGGCGGCGCGCTGGAGTACCGCCGCCCGTGCGGTTGATTGGCGGGCCGGCGGAGGCGGACCGATAATCACGACGTGACCACGCCGCGTGACGACGACCGCACCGAAGCGCTGCCCACGAGCCCGATCCCGGACGGCCCGCCGGCGGTGGGTCGGCGCGACGTCGAGCCGTCGGTCGGCGGTCCGGGCGTGCCCGACCACCCGGCGGGTCCGCAGCCGAAGCTGAAGCGCACCCGGATCAGCGGCACGTGGGTCGCCGTGCTGGCCTCGATCGTGGTGCTGATCGTCCTGCTGGTGTTCATCCTGCAGAACCTCACCGGCGCCACGATCCACTTCCTGGGCGCGTCGGGCACGCTGCCGCTGGGCGTGGCGCTGCTGTTCGCGGCGATCGCGGGGGCGATCCTGGTGGCCCTGGTCGGCGCAGCCCGGATAATGCAGCTGCGCCGCCAGGCCAAACGAGGGCTGCGATAGTTCGTCCTCAGACCGAGGAACAGGACCTGCCGTTCAGCGTGAA
>NZ_JBHYXZ010000120.1:4277-7869 GCF_042752395.1 Actinosynnema sp. NPDC059335
GCGCAGCCCGGATAATGCAGCTGCGCCGCCAGGCCAAACGAGGGCTGCGATAGTTCGTCCTCAGACCGAGGAACAGGACCTGCCGTTCAGCGTGAATCCGGCGGGTGAGACGTTGCTGCCCTGCCAGCTCGCCTGGAATCCGAAGTCCACCGAGCCTCCCGCTGCGATGGTCCCGTTCCAGCCCTCGTTGCTCACCGTCACGGCGGCGCCGCTCTGCGACGCCTTGCCGTTCCAGCTGTTGGTGATCCGCTGGCCGTTCGCGAACGACCAGCCCAGGTTCCAGCCCGTGATGGCGCCGGCGCCCTGGTTGGTGATCTTCACCGAGCCGGTGAAGCCACCTCCCCACTGGCTCGTGACCCGGTACTGGACCGAGCAGCCGGGTGGCGGCTGGTCGGTGACCGTCGTCGTGCCAGTGGTGCTCGTGGTGGTGGTTGTCGTCGTGGTCGTGGTCGACGTCCGGCTGCTCGGCGACGTGTCCGTGGGGTGCGTGACGGAACTGGTGTTGCCGGGCTCGCCGCTCGGCTCCGCGACGAGGATGCCGCGGCCGTTGGTGCCCAGGTAGACGCGTCCGTAGACGCGCGGGTCGCCGGTGATCGCCTCGCCCATGTTGCCGTACTGGTGCTGGTCGTCGTTGATCCGCACCCAGTACCGGCCGGTGTCGTCGTCGGACCGGTAGACGCCGGTCTTGCCGTCGATGGTCAGCACCGCGTAGAGCGCCGGGTAGGTCTTCTCCGCCGCGGGCTTGCCGAAGCCGATGTTGACGCCCGAGGTCACGCCGGGGACCGCGGTGACCGTGCGGCCCGAGTCGGTGGAGCGGAACAGGCCGCCCTCGCCGACCAGCCAGACGTGGCCCTCGTGGCCCGGCACCGCGTGCAGCTTGCCGACGTCGGCGGTCGCGCCGGCGGTGAACGTGGCGCCGCCGTCCGTGCTGACGTACACGGTGTCGTTGGCCAGGCCGTAGAACTTGTTCGGGTTGACCCGGTCGGACTCGACCACGGCGCCCGCCGGGATGCCCGCGGACGGGGCCCACGAGTTGCCGAAGCCCACCGAGTAGTGCACGGCCGCGCCGGCCGGGCTCCACACGAACCGGCTGCCGTCCGCCGCGGCCGCGACCGTGCCGCCGCCCGTGACACCGCCGGGCTCGCTGCCCGCGAACCAGTTCGCGCCGCCGTCGGTGGAGAACGCGACGTGCGCCGAGCCGTCGACGTTGCCGGAGCGGACCATCACCGAGGCGTTCCTCTCGGCGAAGTCCAGGCTCGTGGTCGAGGTGAAGTTCGGCTGGAGGAACATCATCGACGGCACCTTCGCCAGGTCCACGTGCCGGAACCCGCCGATGTCGCCGAGACCGCTGATCAGCGGGGCCGCGCCGGTGGGCGGGCTGATCAGGTCGAGCACCGCGGTCTCCTCCAGGCCCGCGGCGGTCGGCTTGATCGTGATCTTGCCGCCGGTGTCCCACTTGCGCAGGTCCGTGGTGCCGTAGATGGTCGCGCCGGTGCCGTACATCATCCGGTCGGAGTCGAAGGGGTCGATCTCCAGCGACTCGACCATCCAGCCGAGCTTCGGCGTGACCTCCGGCGGTTGCGGGTTCGCGCCCCAGCTCAGCCACGGCGAGGAGCTGATGTCCATGGTGTAGCGGAAGCTGCGGTCGGGGTAGCTCGTGAAGTCCCACGCGCGGGTCCACGTCGCGCCGCCGTCGGTGCTGCGGAAGAGGATGATGTCCGGCCACCAGGAGATCTGGGTGGCGACCATCAGCGTGTTCGGGTTCCGGCGGTCGATGGTCAGGCCGCTGTAGCCGAAGTAGTCGTCCGAGCTGGTCGACGGGATCGGGCTGATCCGGGTCCACGCGCCGGTGGCGGTGTCGTACTTCCAGACGTCGCCCTTGCCGCCGTCGTAGGGGCCGCCGGTGTCGCTGGTGGCCAGGTAGAGGAAGCCGCCCGCGGTGTCGAGCACGCCCTTGTGCGCGATGTAGCCCGTGGGCTGGCCGGCCAGCCGGGTCCACGTCGTGCCCGCGTCCGTGCTGCGGTAGACGGTGTTCTCCTTGTCGGCGACGCCGACGTAGATGGTCTTGGTGGGGCTGCCCGCCGTGGAGGAGCGCGGGTCGTAGGTCACCCAGACGACGCCCTGGATGTCGTTGGAGTAGCCGTTGGTGTCGTTGGGGTCGGCGACGTAGTTGCCGGGGTTGGGGAAGCTCGTGACCTGCGACCAGGTGACGCCGCTGTCCGTGCTGCGCCACAGGCCCTTGCCGCTGGGCGCGCCGAAGTACAGGACGCGGCCGTCGTTGGGGTCGACCGCGAGCCGCTCGCCCATGCCGCGACCGGGCATGTTGCCGCCGACCTTGAACGGCAGCTCGGTGCGCTGCCAGGTCTTGCCGCGGTTGGCGGAGCGCAGGATCGCGCCGTTGTTGGGGTCCCAGCTGTTGGTGTACATGCCGACGGCGGCGTACACCTTCTCGGCGTTCGCGGGGTCCGGCGCGATGCCGGCGACGCCGTTGTACCCCCACTTGTCCCAGCCGACCCAGTCCAGGAGGGGCACCCAGCGCCCGGTCGTCTGGTCCCACCGGTACGCGCCGCCGATGTCGGTGCGCGCGTAGATGAGGTTCTTCTCGGCGGGGCTGAACACGATGCCGGGCACGAACCCGCCGCCCGCGATCTCCACGTTGCGCCAGGTGTGCGGCTGCTCGGGGACGGCCGCCGCGGCAGCGGGCTGCGCCGCGGGACTGGCCGCGGCGGTCACGAGCACGACCCCGAGCGCCGCCACGGCGGCCGAGGCCAGCGCGAGCAGGCGCCGGCCGGCGTGGCCGCGGCGGGGACGGGCGTCGGAGCGCCGGGTCGCGCCGGGCCGGACGACCGCCGCACGCCGAACGGCGCGGGCGGTCGCGCCGCGCTCCTCGGCGGGGCGGACGGCACCGGGCTGGTCCGACCGGGCGGCCGCGAGCGGAGCGGCCGGGGCCGTCGCGCGCCGAACCGCAGCGGGCTGGTCCGACCCGGCCGCCGCAGGCGGGTTGGCCGACGCCGTCGCACGCACAGCCGCGCCCGGCTCCTCCGACCGGATAGCCGCGAGCGGGGCAGCCGCACCGGACTCGTCCGACCGGGCAGCCGCGAGCGGGGCAGCCGCACCGGACCCGTCCGACCGGGCGGCCGCGGGCCGGGCAGCCGGAGCCGGGGTGTCGCCTTCCCGGCCGCGTCGGGGCGCACCGGATCGGACGGCGCGGGAATGGCCCGGCCGGGCGGGGTCCGCCTCGTGCGGAGTGGGTCGGGCCATCGTGCTGCGCTCCTTTGCGCGGGGTGGGAGGAGGCGGTGGGCGAGAGGGATCCGCCTCCTCCCTGGCTCTGCGAGTCAGGGATTCGCCGGACGCGCTCGACGCCCGACCCCACCGTTCTGGGAGCGCTCCCAGATCAGCAGGATTGGACCGTAGCCGGCGGCGTCGGTCGGCGGCAAGGGCGTCCCGTTGCGCCATCCGAGTGAAGTGCGGTGCGTGATCATCGACGGCCGTCGAACCGGCTGTCGAATCGATTCGAAAACGCCACGACCCGGGCCGCACCGGCCCCGGGGGGGGGGGGGGGTAGAACAGCGGGGGGGGGGAGGCGGGCGG
>NZ_JBHYXZ010000120.1:7879-27700 GCF_042752395.1 Actinosynnema sp. NPDC059335
TCACCCCCCCCCCCCCCCACAGCCATCGCTATCGGGCGTGCACCCACCCCCCCGCCCGCGCGCCCCCGCCCCCCCCCCCGCCCCCCCCCCGGCCCCCCCGGCCCGGGGTCGTGGGGTGGAGAAGAACAGCGCTCGGCGTCAGGCGCTCGAACGGGTGACCATCGCAGTCGGCAGGAGCAGGAACGGCGGCAGGTTCTCCTCGCCGGCCAGCTCCGCCATGAGCCGCCACGTCATCGTGCGCCCCAACTGCTCCACGTCCTGCCGGATCGTGGTCAGCGGCGGCACCGCGGTGGAGGCGATCATCAAGTCGTCGAACCCGACCACGGCCACGTCCTCGGGCACCCGCTTGCCGTGCGCGTGCAGGGTCTGCAACGCGCCCAGCGCCATGATGTCCGCGCCGACGAACACCGCGTCCAGGTCCGGCGCCCGCCGGAGCAGGTCGGCCATGGCGACCGCGCCGCTCTCGGGGGTGAAGTCGCCGTACGCGACGAGGTCGGTGTCGAGCCGGGCCTGGCTCAGCCCACGCTTCCAACCGGACAAACGGTCCATACCGACCGCCATGTCGCGCGGACCGGCGATGGTGGCGATCCGCTTGCGGCCCCGCGAGACCAGGAAGCGGGCCGCCTCCATGGCGCCGTTGAAGTTGTCCGAGTCCACATAGGGCACGCCGCCCGCGCCGAGGGGCCGGCCGCCGACCACCGTCGGCAGGCCCGCGTCGGCGAGCGTGCGGGGCAGGGGGTCCTGCCCGTGCAGGCTGATCACCAGCACGCCGTCGACGTGGCCGCCGCAGAGGTAGTTGACCAGGTCCTGCTCGTCACCCTCCTTGCTCATCATGAGGACGAGCTGGACCCTCTTGCCCGCCAGCTCGGCGTGCACACCGCGGAGCACACCGGCGAAGAACGGGTCGGCCAGCACACGGCTGCCCTGCTCGGAGACGACGAGCGCGATGCAGTTGGCGCGGCTGCCCGCGAGCGTGCGGGCCGCCTGGTTGGGGCTGTACCCCAACTTGCCGATGGCCTGGTGCACGGCCTCGCGCGCCCTCGAACTGACGTACGGCTCGCCGTTGATCACCCGGGAGACGGTCGACTTCGACACCCCGGCTGCACGGGCGACCTCCTCGAGCCGGGTGTTGGGTCGTCGCGCCTTGGGCGGGTCAACGGCATCGGTCACGGAGCGACCGTCGCCGCGAGAGTGTTGCCACGGGCAACCTGCGAGTACCACATGGCGCTCATCTTAGGCGTCCGCACCTGGGTCTCGTAGTCGACATGCACGATCCCGAACCGCTTGGCGTAACCCTCGGCCCACTCGAAGTTGTCCATGAGCGACCACGCGAAGTAACCGCGCAGGTCGACACCCGCCTCGATGGCCGCGTGCGCCGCCCGCAGGTGCGACTCGATGTAACCGAGCCGCTCGGTGTCCCGGATCGACCCGTCGTCGCTGAACGAGTCGACGTAGGCCGCGCCGTTCTCGGTCACGTACAGCGGGATGCTGGGGTAGTCCTGGTGCACCCGCATGAGCACCTTGTAGAGGCCGTCCGGCTGCACCTCCCAGTCCATGTCGGTGCGCGGCAGGCCGCGGCTCGGGAACGAGACGTGCTCCGCGCCGACCCAGGGTGACCCGGTCGGGCGACGGCCGTTGGTCTGGACCGGCGTCTCGGGCTCCGGCTCTGGGGTGCCGCTGACGAAGTGCTCGGCGTAGTAGTTGACGCCCAGCTGGTCCAACGGGGCCGAGATGATCTCCAGGTCGTTCTCGCGGATGTGCTTCGAGAAGCCGTACGGCTCCAGGTCCTCCACGATGTCCGCCGGGTACTCGCCCTTGAACAGCGGGTCCAGGAAGATCCGGTTCTGCAGGCCGTCGAGCCGGCGCGCGGCGTCGAGGTCGGCCGGGTCCTCCGGGTTGGCCGGGATGATCGGGTACATGTTGAGCGTGATGCCGATCTTGGCGGTCGGCGCCTGGTCCCGGATCACCGAGGTGGCCAGGCCGTGGGCCAGCAGCAGGTGGTGCACGGCCGCGACGGCGGCCTCCGGCTCCTGGCGGCCGGGCGCGTGCACGCCGGCGGCGTAGCTGAGCAGCGACGAGCACCACGGCTCGTTGAGCGTGGTCCAGTTCTCCACCCGGTCGCCCAGCGCGCCGACCACGGACTCGGCGTACTCCGCGAAGCGGTACGCGGTGTCCCGGTTGGCCCAACCGCCCTCGTCCTCCAGGGTCTGCGGGAGGTCCCAGTGGTAGAGCGTCAGCCACGGGGTGATGTTGTTCTCGAGCAGCTTGTCGACCAGCCGGGAGTAGAAGTCGAGACCGGGCTGGTTGACCGGACCGCCGTCCGGCCGGATGCGGGGCCACGCGGTGGAGAACCGGTAGGCGTGCAGCCCGAGGTCGACCATCAGCTGGACGTCTTCGTCGACGCGGTGGTAGTGATCGGCCGCCGGGTCGCCGGTGTCACCGCCCACCACCGCGCCGGGGATCTTGCAGAACGTGTCCCAGATGGACGCGGTGCGACCGTCCGCGGTGGTCGCGCCTTCGATCTGGAACGCCGCGGTCGCGGCGCCCCACACGAATCCCTCGGGAAAGGAAATCGACTCCACAGCTACCCCTTCACAGCACCCTGCATGATCCCGGCGACGATCTGCCGACCGAGTACGAGGAAGACGATCAGAATCGGGACCGTGGCCATGGTGGTCCCGGCGAGCACGAGCGAGTTGTCGACGTAGTAGCCGCTCTGGAGCTTCTCCAGGGCGACCTGCATCGTCGGGTTGTCCGCGTTGAGCACGATCAGCGGCCAGAGGAAGTCGTTCCACGACATCATGAACGTGAAGATGCCCAGCATGGCGGCGGCCGGGCGCACCGCGGGCAGGCACACGTGCCAGAACGTGCGGATCATGCTGCACCCGTCCATGCGGGCCGCCTCGATCAGCTCGTCGGGCACGGCGTCGGAGATGTACTGGCGCATCCAGAACACGCCGAACGCGGTCACCAGGTTGGGGATGATGACCGCGCCGAGGGTGCCGGACCAGCCGAACTCCGCCATCGCCATGTAGAGCGGGATGATGCCGAGCTGCGTGGGCACGGCGAGCGTGGCGACCACGAACACCATCAGCGGCCCGCGGCCCTTGAACCTCAGCTTCGCGAAAGCGAATCCGGCCAGGGTCGAGAGCACCACCACGGACACCGTGACCGTGCCGGAGACGATGACGCTGTTGCCCAGCGCCTTCCAGAACGGGATGGAGTCCAGCACCCGCGAGGCGTTGGCGAAGAAGTGCCCGCCGGGCAGCAGCGGCCCCTCGGACTTGAACGTGCTGTCGTCGTGGCTGGCGGCGAGGAACGACCAGTAGAACGGGAACGCCGAGCCGAGGATGAACGCGATCAGGATGCCGTAGACGACGAAGCCCGGTCGCCGCTCCGAGAGCGACACCGCCTTCGAGCGCCGGCGCTTCGACCGCTCGGGCGCGGCGGCGCGCGGCGCCGGGCGGTCGGTGACGGTGGCCATCACGCCTCCCCACTCGACGCGAGCCTGCGGGTGAGCAGGAAGTTGATCCCCGCGATCGCGATGATGACGATGAACAGGACCCAGGCCATCGCCGAGGCGTAGCCGAGGTCGAAGCTCTGGAAACCGGACTGGTACATGTAGAGCACGACCGTCTGGTACTGGTTGGTCGCGCCGCCGTTGCTGCTGCCCGAGGGGGCGAACAGCTTCGGCTCGGTGAAGATCTGCAGGCCGCCGATGGTCGAGGTGACCACGACGAAGATCAGGGTCGGGCGCAGCATGGGCAGCGTGATGCTGAAGAACTGGCGCACCTTGCTCGCGCCGTCCACCCAGGCCGCCTCGTAGATGTCGCGCGGGATGGCCTGCATGGCGGCCAGCACGATGAGCGCGTTGTAGCCGGTCCAGCGCCAGTTGACCATGGTCGCGATGGCGACGTGGCTCCACCAGCGGTCGGCCTGCCAGTCGATGCGGTCGATGCCGAACAGCTCCAGGACGTCGTTCACCGAGCCGTACTGGACGCCGAACAGGTCGCCGAAGATGATGGTCAGCGCGACGAGGCTGGCGACGTAGGGCAGCAGCACGCCCATCCGCCAGCCGGTGCGACCGCGCAGCGCCGTGTTCAGCAGCGCGGCGAGCAGGACCGCGATGATGACCTGCGGCACCGTCGACATCGCGAAGATGCTGATCGTGTTGACCATCGCGTTCCAGAACTGCGAGTCGGCCAACAGGGTGGTGTAGTTCTCCAGCCCGACGAACGGCTGCTCGTCGGCGCCCAGCTCCCAGTCGAACAGGGAGATGTACGCGGTGTAGAGCAGCGGGAACAGGCCCACCACCGCGAACAGGATGAAGAACGGGGCGATGTAGAGGTACGGGGAGTACTTGACGTCCAGGTTCGTCAGCCGATAGCGCCAGCCGAGCTTCGCCGGACCGATGTCATCGTTGTCGTCGCGCCGCGGCGGGCGGGGCTCGGAGCCCCGCCCGCGCGTGACCGTGAGTTCGGTCGTCATTACTTGGCAGCCTTCTTGGCTCCCTCGACGACCTGGTTCCACGCCTCTTCGGGCGAGGTGCCCTGCTCGACCGAGGTCAGTGCCGGGGAGACCACGTTGTCCTGGATCTCGCCGTCCTTCGGGCCCTTGTACTGGGCGGCCGCGACCTTGTTGGCCTGCTCGGCGAACAGCATGCCGACCTTCTCGCCACCGAAGTACTCGCTGGTCTGGTTCAGCAGCTCAGGGGAGATCAGGGCCTCGGTCTGGCTCGGGAAGGTGCCCTTGGCCTTGAACGCCTTGATCTGCTGCTCCGGCGCGGTCAGCCACGCGGCCAGCTTGGCGGCCTCGGCCTTGTTCTTGCCCTGCTTCGGGACGGTCAGGTACGAGCCGCCCCAGTTGCCGCCGCCACCCGGGAACGCGGCCGTGACGGCCCACTTGCCCTTGTGGTCGGGGCCGGCGTTGCCCTCGATGACGCCCAGCATCCAGGACGGGCAGGTCTTGGTGGCGAACGCCGACTCCTTGAAGCCGGTCTCCCACTCCGGGCTCCACGCGGCGAGCTTGGCCGACTGGCCGCGCGCGACCGCGCCGGTGACCTGGTCCCAGATCTTCTTGTCGTCGTTGGTCTCGATCACGAGCTTGTCGTCGCGGTCGAAGTAGCCGGTCTTGGCCTGGTTGTGCATCGGGTTGAAGATCTGCGCGGCCGAGTCGAACCACGGCTTGCCCGTCGCCTTGACGTACTTGTCACCGGCCTCGAAGTACGAGTCCCAGGTGGCGAACAGGGGCTTCACGCCCTCGGGGTCCGACGGCAGGCCGGCGGCCTCCAGCAGATCCTTGCGGTAGCACATGGCCAGCGGGCCGATGTCGGTGCCGTAGCCGATGAGCTTGCCGTCCTTGGTGGTGACGGCGTCGACCTTCCACTGCAGCCAGCGGTCCTCGCGGACGTCCTTCGGACCGATCTCCTTGAGGTCCTCGAACTGGCCCGACTTCGCCATGACCTGGCTCAGGAAGCCCTCTTCGACGGCCTCGACGTCGGCCAGGCCGGAGCCGGCGGCCAGCTTCGTGAACAGGTTCTGGTGGTGCGGCGCGCCCTGGCCGGTCTTGCGCTGCGTGACCTTGACGTTCGGGTTGGCGGCCTCGTACTCCTTGAGGAGCTCCTCGTAGCCGAACTCGTTGAAGGTCGCGATGGTCAGCTCGACCTTGCCATCCGATGACGTGCCGGACCCTCCCGAGCCACAGGCCGTGGCGACTGCGGCAAGCACTGCGGTGCAGGCCAGGACTTTGGCCAAGCCTGCTCGACGGTAGCGCACGAGAACTCCTCAGTTGATCGGCGGTGAACGTTCTGGGAGCGCTCCCAGGTTTTGGGGGAGTGTGGTTCGCGCCACGGAGTCGTGTCAAGCGCCCGTGTCCGCGCTGTTACCGACGTTGCTGCGTTTGCGTAGCTGGACCGATTCTGCTAGCGGTGTGAACGGTAGTCCGTTCAGGCACTGTTCGTAGACCGGTCGGACACGTTCGGTTCATCTCCGAGACGATGACCCGGAAACGATTCACGAGGCGTGACCCCACTCACCCGGCACCAGTGTGCCCCGGAAGTGCAAGCGCGTCCGCAACCACCCCCGGCGAGTCGCACACGGGGTGTCGGTAAGACTGTCCGGTCGGGTGTCGTGACTCGACCGGCCGGGTGATGACACCGGCCGGTCGAGTGGCGCCGAGTCGCCCCGCGGGGACGCGCCGGCCCATTGCCCCGGCGACGGGGACGCCCGCCGCGAGAGATCGCGCGAATATAGGGGCACCCCGCGATCAGGGTATTGCCGCCATTGCGCGGCCCCGGTCGCGCCGCGGTTCAGCGACCGTCTTCCAAATCGCCCTCGGTTTCCAGATATGCCTTTCGCAGCGATTCCAGCGTCTCCGGTTCGGGGTGCTCCCACATGCCCCGGTCGGCCGCCTCCAGGAGCCGCTCGGAGATGCCGTGCAGCGCCCACGGGTTGGCCCGCGCCAGGAACTCCCGGTTCACCGGGTCCAGCACGTAGTTGGCCGCGAGCTGCTCGTACATCCAGTCCGCGACCACCCCGGTGGTGGCGTCGTAGCCGAACAGGTAGTCCACCGTCGCGGCGAGTTCGAACGCGCCCTTGTAGCCGTGCTCGCGCATCGCGGCCAACCACCGCGGGTTCACCACGCGGGCGCGGAAGACGCGGTTCGTCTCCTCGTGCAGCGTCCGGGTGCGCACCGCGTCCGGACGCGTGCTGTCGCCGACATATGCGGCGGGCGCTTTGCCGGTGAGCGCGCGGACGGTCGCGATCATTCCGCCGTGGTACTGGAAGTAGTCGTCGGAATCGGCGATGTCGTGTTCGCGGGTGTCGATGTTCTTCGCCGCCACCGCGATGCGCCGGTACGCGCTTTCCATGGCCGGGCGCGCTTCCACGCCGTCGAGATCGCGGCCGTACGCGTAGCCGCCCCACACCGCGTAGACCTCGGCCAGATCGGCGTCGTCGCGCCAGTTCCGGCTGTCGATCAGCGGGAGCAGGCCCGCGCCGTACGCGCCGGGTTTGCTGCCGAAGATGCGCATTGTGGCGCGACGCGGGTCGTTGTGCTGCGCGAGATCGGCTTGCGCGTGCGCGCGGACGTAGTTGTCGGACGCCGACTCGTCCAGGTTCGCGACCAGTCGCACCGCGTCGTCGAGCAGTGCCACCACGTGCGGGAACGCGTCCCGGAAGAAGCCGCTCACGCGGACCGTGACGTCGATTCGCGGTCGGTCCAGCTCGACCAGCGGGATCACCTCCAGACCGGTCACCCGACGGGACCCCTCGTCCCATTTGGGCCGGACGCCGAGCAGGGCCAGCACCTCGGCGACGTCGTCACCGGCCGTGCGCATGGCGCTGGTGCCCCACACCGACAGGCCGACCGACGCGGGCCACTCCCCCGTCTCGGAGCGGTAGCGCGCCAGCAGCGAGTCGGCCATCGCCTGACCGGTCTCCCACGCCAGCCGGGACGGCACCGCCTTGGGGTCCACCGAGTAGAAGTTGCGGCCCGTCGGCAGCACGTTCACCAGGCCGCGCAGCGGCGAGCCGCTGGGACCGGCCGGGACGTACCCGCCGTCGAGCGCGTGCAGCACGTTGGCCAGCTCGTCGGTGGTGCGGTCGAGCCGGGGCACGACCTCGGTGGCGGCGAACTCCAGCACCCGCGCCACGTCCTCGTCGTCGGTGAGGGTCCGGGCCGCGCGGACGTCCCAGTCGGCGTCCTCCATCGCCTGGACCAGGGCGCGGGCCCGCTCCTCGACGCGGTCGGTCTCGACGCGGGTCGCGCCGCCCGCGGTCTCGGCCAGCCCCAACGCCTCGCGCAGCCCCGGCAGGGCGGCGACCTGCCCCGCCCACACCTGCTTGGCCTGCAGGATCGACAGCACCAGGTTCACCCGGGCCGCGCCGGTGGGCGCCTGGCCGAGGACGTGCAGGCCGTCGCGGATCTGGACGTCCTTGACCTCGCACAGCCAGCCGTCGACGTGCAGGATCAGCTCGTCGAACCCGTCGTCGTGCGGGCGGTCGGACAGGCCGAGGTCGTGGTCGAGCTTCGCGGCCTGGATGAGGGTCCAGATCTGGGCCCGGATCGCGGGCAGCTTGGCCGGGTCCATCGCGGCGATGGTGCCGTGCTCGTCCAGCAACTGCTCCAGCCGCGCGATGTCGCCGTAGCTGTCGGCCCTGGCCATCGGCGGCACGAGGTGGTCCACCAGGGTGGCGTGCGCCCGGCGCTTGGCCTGGGTGCCCTCGCCGGGGTCGTTGACCAGGAACGGGTAGATCAGCGGCAGGTCGCCCAGCGCCGCGTCGGGACCGCAGGCCGCCGACAGGCCGACCGCCTTGCCGGGCAGCCACTCCAGGTTGCCGTGCTTGCCGACGTGCACCACGGCGTCCGCGCCGAACCCGTCCTCCAGCCAGCGGTACGCGGCCAGGTAGTGGTGGCTCGGCGGCAGGTCCGGGTCGTGGTAGATGGCGATCGGGTTCTCGCCGAAGCCGCGCGGCGGCTGCACCATGACCACGACGTTGCCGGAGCGCAGCGCGGCCAGCACGATCTCCCCGTCGGGGTCGCGCGACCGGTCCACGAACAGGTTGCCGGGCGCCTCGCCCCAGTGCCGCTCCACCTCCTCGCGCGCGTCGGCCGGCAGGGTGGCGAACCACTCGCGGTAGCGGGCGGCGGGCAGCCGCACGGGGTTGCCCCGGAGCTGCTCCTCGGTGAGCCAGTCGGCGTCCTGGCCGCCGGCCGCGATGAGCGCGTGGATGAGCGCGTCGCCGTCGAGGTCGGCCACGCCGGGCAGCCCGTCGCCGATGTCGTAGCCCCGGTCGCGCATCGCGGCGAGCAGCCGGACCACGCTCGCGGGCGTGTCCAGGCCGACGGCGTTGCCGATGCGGGAGTGCTTGGTGGGGTAGGCCGACAGCATCACCACGACGCGGCGTTCGGCCGGCGGGACGTGCCGGAGCCTGCCGTGGCGCACGGCGATGCCCGCGACCCGGGCGGCGCGCTCCGGGTCGGCGACGTAGACGGTGAGGCCGTCCTCGTCGACCTCCTTGAACGAGAAAGGCACCGTGATGATCCGGCCGTCGAACTCCGGGATCGCCACCTGCGTCGCGGTGTCCAAAGGGGACAGACCGTCGTCGTTGCCCTCCCACGCGGCACGGCTCGTGGTCAGGCACAGCCCCTGGAGGATCGGCACGTCGAGGGCGGCCAGCGCGCCCACGTCCCACGCGTCGTCGTCACCGCCGGCGGACGCCGCGGCGGGCTTGGCGCCGCCGGCCGCGAGCACGGTGACCACCAAGGCGTCGGCCTTGGCCAGCTCGGCCAGCAGCTCCGGTTCGGCGGTGCGCAGGGAGGCGCAGTAGACCGGCAGCGGACGGCCGCCCTTGGCCACGATCGCGTCGCACAGCGCGTGCACGAACGCGGTGTTCCCGGCCACGTGGTGGGCGCGGTAGTACAGCACCGCGACGGTCGGCCCGTCGGCCTGGTCGTCCCGCTCCAGCAGGCCCCAGGTCGGCGTCGGCGCGGGCGGCGCGAAGCCGTGGCCGGTGAGCAGGACCGTGTCGGACAGGAAGCGGTGCAACTGGGCGAGGTTCGCCGCGCCGCCGTGCGCCAGGTACGCGTGCGCCTCGGCGCACACCCCGCCGGGCACCGTCGACAGCTCCATCAGCGGCGCGTCCGGGTTCTGCTCGCCGCCCAGCACGACGACCGGCAGGCCGGACGCGAGCAGCCGGTCCAGCCCCTCCTCCCACATCCGGCGACCGCCGAGGATGCGCACGACCACCAGGTCGACGCCCTCCACCAGGACCGGGAGGTCGTCCACGGCGGTGCGGGCGGGGTTGGCCAGGCGGTAGTCGGCGCCGCTGGCACGGGCGGACAGCAGGTCCGTGTCGGAGGTCGACAACAGCAGGATCACGTGCGGGCTCCATCCCTCGGGGGTCCTCGCCCCGGTCGTAGGGGACGGCGAGCGGAGTTCCTGACTCCCGGGGGCTCCCCCGGTCACAGTGGCGGGACCGCGCCGGATTCACACCGGCTTCCTCCTGCTGCTTCGCCGTTCGGAGGTCACCCTAACGGCAGTTAGCATCCAGTCCATGCCCACGGAGCGAACTCACCCGGACGCCTGCCCCGGCGCCGTCGACGTGCACCGCGCCGCCGACGGCGGGTTGGCGCGCGTGCGGGTGCCCGGCGGCACGTTGAGCGCCGAGCGGGTCGACGTGCTGCGTGCCGCCGCGCTGGACCTCGGCGACGGGTTCCTGGAGCTGACGTCACGGGCGAACGTGCAGATCAGGGGCTTGGCGCCGGGGGCGGAGCACGAGCTGGGCGCGCGGCTGCGCGCGGCCGGCCTGCTGCCGTCGGTGACGCACGAGCGGATGCGCAACATCGTCGCCGCGCCGATGGAGGACAACCAGGCGCTGGTGGACGCGCTCGACGCGGCGCTGCTCGCGGCGCCGGAGTTGGCCTCCCTGCCGGGGAGGTTCCTGGTCACGGTGGGTGGCGCGGTGAGCGGCCTGTCGGGTGACATCGGGCTCGTCGGTGACGCGTTGTTCCTGGCCGGGCGCGATTCCGGGCTGCGGGTGGCGGACCCGGTGAACGCCGTGGTGACGGCCGCGCGGGTGTTCGCCGGGATCCGCGGCGAGGCGTGGCGGCTGTCCGAAGTGGACGGCGGTGTGCGGAAGATCACGGCGGCGCTGGGCGAGCCCGGTTCCGTGAAAATCCCGTCCGGTGTGACGCCCGTCGCACCCGGTGGGCACGGCGACGTGGTCGTGGCGGGCGTGCCGTTCGGGCGGTGGGACGCGCGGCTGCTCGCCGGCGTGCCGGTGCGGATCACGCCGTGGCGGAGCCTGGTGCTGCCGGCCGGGACCGACACCGGCGGCCTGTTCACGTCGCCGGACTCGCCGTGGCACGGCGTCAGCGCGTGCACCGGGCGGCCGGGGTGCGCGAAGTCGCTGGCCGACGTGCGGGCCGACGCGACCCGTTGGGTGCGGGCGCGGACCGGGTCCGGCCGGGTGCACTGGTCGGGCTGCGCCCGGCGGTGCGGTCGCCCGGCGGGCGACGTGGTGGAGTTCGTCGCGACCGGCGACGGGTACGAGGAGATCAGGTGACCGGGTACGTCAAGGACGGCGCGGAGATCTACCGCCGTTCGTTCGCCACCATCCGCGCCGAGGCCGACCTGGCGCGGTTCCCGTCCGACGTCGCCCGGGTGGTGGTGCGGATGATCCACGCCTGCGGGATGGTCGACCTGGTCGGGGACGTCGACTTCTCGCCGCACGTGGTGCGCGACGCGCGGGCGGCGCTGCTGGCGGGCGCGCCGATCCTGTGCGACGCGCAGATGGTCGCGGCGGGCGTGACGCGTCGCCGGCTGCCCGCGGACAACGAGGTCGTCTGCACGTTGGGCGACCCGCGGGTGCCCGGGTTGGCCGAGGAGCTGGGGACCACGCGCAGCGCGGCGGCGTTGGAGCTGTGGCGGGACCGGTTGGAGGGCGCGGTGGTGGCCATCGGCAACGCGCCCACCGCGTTGTTCCACCTGCTCGACCTGATCGCGGCGGGCGCGCCCCGACCCGCCGCCGTGCTCGGCGTGCCGGTGGGGTTCATCGGCGCGGCCGAGTCGAAGGACGCGTTGGCGGCCAACGGCCTGGGGTTGGAGTACCTGGTCGTGCGCGGCCGGCGGGGTGGCAGCGCCATGACCGCGGCGGCGCTCAACGCGATCGCGAGCGAGGAAGAATGACGGGCAGGCTGTACGGGGTCGGGGTGGGTCCGGGCGACCCGGAGCTGGTGACCGTCAAGGCGGCGCGGCTGATCGGCGAGGCCGACGTGGTGGTGTTCCACAGCGCGCGGCACGGGCGCAGCGTGGCGCGCCGCATCGCCGAGCCGTACCTGCGCGAGGGGCAGGTCGAGGAGCAGCTGGTCTACCCGGTCACGACCGAGGAGTCCGACGACTACCAGGGCGAGATCGACGCGTTCTACGAGGAGTGCGCGGCGCGGTTGGCGGCGCACCTCGACGCCGGGCGGACGGTCGTGGTGCTGGCGGCGGGCGACCCGTTCTTCTACGGCTCCTACATGCACCTGCACAAGCGGTTGGCGCACCGGTACCCGGCCGAGGTCGTGCCGGGGGTGACGTCGGTGAGCGCGGGGGCGGCGGTGCTCGGGCGGCCGCTGGTGGAGCGGGACGAGGTGCTGACCGTGCTGCCGGGCACGTTGCCGGAGGAGGAGTTGGCCGGTCACCTGGCCGGCGGCGACCCGGTGGCGGTGATGAAGCTGGGCCGCACGTTCCCGCGGGTGCGGGAGGCGTTGGCGCGGTCGGGCCGGCTGGGCGAGGCGTGGTACGTGGAGCGGGCGACGACCGGGGCGCAGCGGACCGCGCCGTTGGCCGAGGTGGAGGCGGACGGCGTGCCGTACTTCTCGCTGGCCCTGCTGCCGAGCCGGTCGGGGGCCGGGCACGCGGGCGGGTCGGGTGCGATCGCGGCGGACGGGTCGGTCGGCGCCGGCCCGGCTGCCGCTCTCCCGCTCGCGGGCGGCTCGCCGGCGCGCAGCGCGGTCACGGCAAGCGCGGCGGGGGGCGGCCCGGTGGGGGCGGCAGGCGGCGCGGCCGACCCCGGGGCGGCGGCGAGCGGCGCGGTGGCGGGGGAGCCGGGCGAGGCCGCGGCTTCGGCCGGAACCGCCGGCGAAGCCGGGGCGGTCGGCGAGGCCGGAACCGCCGGCGAGGTGGTGGTGGTCGGGCTCGGGCCGGCCGGGCCGCAGTGGTTGACGCCGGAGGCGCGGGAGGCGTTGGCGGCGGCCGAGGAGTTGGTCGGGTACGTGACCTACCTGAACCGCGTGCCGGTGGACCCGCGCCAGCGGCGGCACGCGTCGGACAACAAGGTGGAGGCCGAGCGGGCGGCCTTCGCGCTCGACCTCGCCAAGCGGGGGCGTCGGGTCGCGGTGGTGTCGTCGGGCGACCCGGGCGTGTTCGCGATGGCCGGCGCGGTCCTGGAGGTGGCCACCGACCCGCAGTTCGCCGACGTGCCGGTCCGCGTCCTGCCGGGGGTGACGGCCGCCCACGCGGTGGCCAGCCGGGTCGGCGCGCCGCTGGGCCACGACTACTGCGTGGTCTCGCTGTCGGACCGGCTCAAGCCGTGGGAGGTGATCGAGCGGCGGCTGGAGGCGGCGGCCGCGGCCGACCTCGTGCTCGCGATCTACAACCCGGCGTCGCGCAGCCGCACGTGGCAGGTGGACAAGGCCCGCGACGCGCTGCTGCGGCACCGCTCCCCCGACACGCCCGTGGTCGTCGGTCGGGACGTCGGCGGCCCGGAGGAGTCCGTCCGGGTGGTGCGGCTGGCCGACCTCGACGCGTCCGCGGTGGACATGCGGTGCCTGCTGCTGGTCGGCTCCTCGCAGACCCGGGTCAGCGCCCGCGGCACGGTGTTCACCCCGCGCCGCTACCCCGCGTGAGCCAGTCGACGGCCTCGGCGACCGTCTCCACCAGCGGCGCGTCCGGTGGCGGGGGTCGGCGCACGACCACGACCGGGATGCCGAGGTGACGGGCGGCCGCCAGCTTGGCGGCCGTCATCGGCCCGCCGCTGTCCTTGGTGACCAGGACCTCGACCCGGTGCTCCCGCATGAGCGCCAGCTCGCCGTCCACTGTGTACGGACCGCGGTCGAGCACGACCGCCAGCCGCGGGTTCGGCGGGTCGGGCGGGTCGACGGTGCGCGCCACGCCGTCGGTGAACGCGGCCAGCCCTCGACGCCCGGTGGTGACGAGCGCCCGGCGGCCGGCGACGAGCGCGGCGGCCTCGGCGACGCTGTCCACGTACCGCCAGCCCTCCTCGGGCGGCCAGCCGGGGCGGCGCAGCACCAGGAACGGGGTGCCGGTCGCGGTGGTCGCGGCGAGGGCGTTCGCGGTGATGCGGTCGGCGAACGGGTGCGTGGCGTCCACGACGGCGTCCACGCGTTCGGCCCGCAGGTACGCCACGAGCCCGTCCACCCCGCCGAAGCCGCCGACGCGGACCTCGCCCTCGGGCAGCTTCGGGTCGGCCACCCGGCCGGCCAGCGACGAGATCACCCTCATCCCGGTGAGCGCGGCGGCGAGCGCGCGGGCCTCGCCCGTGCCACCCAGTACCAGCACGGTCTTCACGGCTGTTGCATCCTGTCGTCGTGAGCACGAACCTGCGCTTCGGCTGGACCACCGGCGCCTGCGCCACCGCCGCCACCACGGCGGCGTACACGGCGTTGCTCACCGGTGAGTTCCCCGACCCGGTGGGGATCGTGCTGCCGAAGGGCCAGACGCCGACGTTCGCGCTGGCCCGGGAATCCCTGGCGGACGACCGCGCGTTCGCCGCGATCGTGAAGGACGCGGGCGACGACCCGGACGTCACGCACGGCGCGCTGGTCGGCGCGACGGTCCGGCACGGCGCGCCGGGCAGCGGCGTGGTGTTCGAGGCGGGGCCCGGTGTCGGCACAGTGACCAAGCCCGGCCTGCCGCTGGCCGTCGGGGAGCCCGCGATCAACCCCGTGCCGCGGCAGATGATGCGCGAGCACGTCGCGCGGGTGGCGGCCGAGCACGGCGGCGCCGGCGACGTGGTCGTGACGGTCTCGGTCGAGCACGGCGAGGAGCTGGCCCGCAGGACGTGGAACCCCCGGCTGGGCATCCTGGGCGGGCTGTCGATCCTCGGCACGACCGGGATCGTCGTCCCCTACTCGTGCTCGGCGTGGATCGACAGCATCCGGCGCGGCATCGACGTGGCCCGCGCGCAGGGCCACCGGCACGTGGCCGGGTGCACCGGAAGCACGTCGGAGAAGGTCGCGGCGGCGCTGCACGGGCTGCCCGAGGACGCGTTGCTGGACATGGGCGACTTCGCCGGCGCGGTGCTGAAGTACCTGCGCCGCCACCCCGTGCCGAGGCTGACCATCGCGGGCGGCATCGGGAAGCTGTCCAAGCTGGCGGACGGCCACCTCGACCTGCACTCGGGCCGCTCGCAGGTCGACCTGGGCTTCCTGGCGTCCCTGGTGGACGATCCCGCGGTCGCCTCGGCGGTGGCCGACGCGAACACGGCCCTGGGAGCGCTCCAGGTGTGCCAGGCGGCGGGCGTGCCGCTGGGCGACCTGGTGGCGGCGAGGGCCAAGGCGACGGCGGACGGCGTGCTGCGCGGCGCCCCGGTCGCGGTGGACGTCGTCGTGATCGACCGCGCGGGGACGGTCGTCGGCCGGGCCTGACGTCACGGTCGGCTGCGGGCGGTGGAGTAGAGGTGGCTGTCCGGGAAGCCCTCGGCGGCCAGCGCCCGGCCCACGACGATGACCGCGGTCCGCTTCACGCCCGCCGCGAGCACCTGGTCGGCGATGTCGGCGAGCGTGCCGCGCAGCACGACCTCGTCCTCGCGGCTGGCCCGCGCGACCACCGCGACCGGGCAGTCCGCGCCGTAGTTGGGCAGCAGGTCGGCCACCACCCCCAAGATCCGCTGCACGGCCAGGTGCAGCACGAGCGTGGACCCGGACCGGCCCAGCGTCGCCAGGTCCTCGCCCTCGGGCATGGGCGTGGCGCGGGCCGCCGTGCGGGTCAGGATCACGGTCTGCGCGACGCCCGGCACGGTCAGCTCGCGGCGCAGGGACGCGGCCGCCGCGGCGAACGCGGGCACGCCCGGCGTCACGTCGTAGGGGATGGCCAGCGCGTCCAGCCGGCGCATCTGCTCGGCCATCGCGCTGAACACCGACGGGTCGCCCGAGTGCAGCCGCGCCACGTCGTGCCCGGCCGCGTGCGCGGCGGACAGCTCGGCGGTGATCTCGTCCAGGTCGAGGTTCGCCGTGTCGACCAGGCGCGCCCCGGGCGGGCAGTGCTCCAGGACCTCGACCGGCACGAGCGCGCCCGCGTACAGGCAGACCGGTGACGCGGCGATGATCCGCGCCGCCCGCAGGGTGAGCAGGTCGGCCGCGCCGGGCCCGGCGCCGATGAAGTGGACGGTCACGCGTTCTCCCCAGCAGTGTGCTCTTTGGTCACGGCCCACGTGGTCACGGGCATCTGCGCGCGCCAGCCGGTGAAGCCGCCGATCGCGGTCGCCCGGCTGACCTCGATCCGGGTCAGGTCGCCGCCGAGCCGGGCCCGCCACCGCGTCAGCACGGCCTCGGACTCCAGCGTCACGGCGTTGGCGACGAGCCGCCCGCCGGGCTTGAGCGCGTCCCAGCAGCGCTCGACCACGCCGGGCGCGGTGAGGCCCCCGCCGATGAACACGGCGTCGGGCGGTTCGAGGTCCAGCGCCTCGGGCGACGAGCCGACGACCACCTCGATGCCGGGCACGCCGAACGCCGTCGCGTTGCGCCCGACGCGCGCCGCCCGCTCCGGGTCCCGCTCCACGGCGACGGCCCGGCAGCGCGGGTGGGTCCGGCACCACTCGACGGCGATGCTGCCCGCGCCCGCGCCCACGTCCCACAGCAGCTCGCCGGGGCGCGGCGCGAGCAGCGCCAACGTCACCGCGCGGACCTCGCGCTTGGTCAGCTGGCCGTCGTGCTCGTAGGACGCGTCGGGCCGGCCGGGGGTCAGCGACGCGCCGTCCGCGCCGCACTCGACCGCGAGCACGTGCAGCGGGTCGGCGTCGTCGAGCGAGTGGTGCACCCGCTCCCCCGGCCCGCCGAGCTGCTCCAGCACGGTCAGCCGCGCGTCCGGGGCCAGGGCGGCGACCTCGCGCGGCCGGCCGCCGAGCACCAGCACGCGCCGCCCGGGGTGCAGGTGCGGCACGACCAGCGCGGCGGGCCTGCCGACCAGGCTCACCACGTCCACGTCGTCCAGCGCCCAGCCGAGGCGTGCGCACGCCAGCGACACCGACGACGGGTGCGGGACCACGCGGACCCGGTCCGCGCCCAGCAGCCGGACCAGGGTGGTGCCGATGCCGTGGAACATCGGGTCGCCGCTGGCCAGCACGCCCACGCGACGCCCCCCGTACCGGGCCAGCAGCCCCGGCAGCGCCGGGACCAGCGGCGACGGCCACGGCACCCGTTCGACGTCGCCCGGCACCAGGGCGAGCTGCCGGGCGCTGCCCAGCAGCACCTCGCAGGACTCGACCGCGTGCCGGGACGCGGGCGGCAGGCCGTCCCAGCCGTCGGCCCCGATGCCGATGACGGTGACGCTCACACCGTCCCCAGCACGCGCGTGACGGCGATCTCGATCACCACGCGCTCCGGGTTGGGCCGAGGCGTGCGGTAGCGGTCGGCGTAGCGGCGCTCGGCGTCCCGCACCACCTCGGGCTCGCGGCGGACCACCGCCCGGCCCTCCAGCGTCGACCAGCGGCGTCCGTCCACTTGGCACACGGCGGCGGGCGCGCCACCGGGGCCGGCCGCGAGGATTTGGCGCACCTTGTGCGACGTCCCCGAGGTGATCACCCGGGCGGTGGCGGTCTCCACGTCCAGCGTGACGCCGACCGGCACGACGTGCGGGGTGCCGTCCGGGCGGATCGTGGTCAGCGTGCACAGGTGCCGCTCGGTCCAGAACGCGCGGAAGTCCTCGCCCTTGCTCGACAACATGCGTGCATCATGCGGCACGCACCGGCTAGGGTGGAAAACGTGACGCGCCGATTTAGCCGCCCCCGGCCGGGAGACCCGGTCGCCGGGGCGTGTGGCGTGCGCTAGTTCACGCGGTCCCGGTGGCGGACCGGCTCGGGGGACACCTCCAGCCGTCCGGCTTCCACCGCTCGAAGGGACCACCGCGATGCCCCGCGACCTCAGCGACCCCACGTACGGGCCGCACGCCGTGCAACTCCTGCTCGACCAGATCCTGACCGCCCTACCGGGTGAAGTCCGCGTGCTGCGCGATCACCCGGAGGTGTCGGTGGACGACAACTACACCGCGTTGGGCTACCCGCCCGACGCCATCACCCGCGACGCCCGCTACACGCGCTACACCGGCCCGAACCGCATGCTGCGCAGCCACACCACCGCCATGGTGCCGCCCGCGCTGCGGCTGCTCGGGACCCGGGACGACTGGGACGACGTGACGCTGGCGTGCGTCGGCATGGTCTACCGGCGCGACGCCGTGGACCGGGTGCACTCGGGCACGCCGCACCAGCTCGACGTGTGGCGGATCTCCCACCACCGGGCCGACCTGGACGAACTGGTCGACGCCGTCGTCACCGCCGCCGTGCCGGGCCTGCGGTACCGGACCACCCCGGCGACCCACCCGTACACGACCGGGGGAAAACAGGTGGACGTGCTGGTGGACGGCGAGTGGCTGGAGGTGGCCGAGTGCGGCCTGGCCGCCCGCCACGTGCTGCGCCGGGCGTGGCTGCCCGACCACGTGCACGGCCTGGCGCTGGGACTGGGCCTGGACCGGCTGCTGATGCTGCGCAAGGGCGTCCCGGACATCCGCCTGCTGTCCTCCGACGACCCCCGCGTGGCCAACCAGATGCTCGACCTGACGCCGTACCGGCCGGTGTCGAAGCACCCGCCCGTCACCCGCGACATCTCGGTGGCGGTCGGCCCGGACGCCGACGACGAGACCATCGGCGACCTGGTCCGCGCCGCCGTGGGCGACCTGGTCGAGGAGGTCGCCGTGGTGGGCGGGACCCCGGTGCCCGACCTGCCGCCGGCGGCCGTGGCCCGCCTCGGCGCGCACCCCGACCAGCGGAACGTGCTGGTCCGGCTGGTCCTGCGCCACCCCACCAGGACCCTGACCGACGACGAGGCCAACGCCGCCCGTGACGCCGCCTACGCCGCCGTCCACGAGGGCGACGCGCCACTGCGTGCGGCGGGGTGAGGCCGGTGGATTAGGTTCGGATCATGAGCGCGTGGGCGGCCAAGGCGATCCGGCAGGTGCGAGAGGGCCATCGGCCCACGCCGCTGCGCGGCCTGCGGGTGGGCGGGGCGGACGTCGTCCTCAAGGACGAGACCGCCCTGCCCACCGGCAGCACCAAGGACCGCACGGTCGCCGCGATGCTGTGCCACGCGATCGCGAGCGGCCGCATCACCGAGGGCACGGGCATCGTCGTGGCCACCGCCGGCCCGGTCGCCCTGGCCGCCGCCCGCTTCGCCACCCTGCTGGACCTGCCGTTCACCGCCCTGGTCCCGGCCAGGACCCCACCGGCCGTCCTGGACCGGATCGTCCACGCGGGCGGCCGCTGGCGGCGGGCCACCCAACCCCCGGCCGCCCTGCAGCACGAAGCCCACACCCTGGCCGAGGGCTGGGGAGCCCACTTCCTCGACCACCTGACCGACGCCGAACCGGCCGTCGCCGCGTGGCCACCGACCCTGGCCGACGAACTGTTCGCCCAACTCCCCGAACCCCCGCGCTGGGTCGTCGTGGGCGCCGGCACGGGCGCCACCTCGGCCGCCCTCGGCCGCCACATCCGCCGCGAGGGCCTGGACACCAAACTGGCCGTCGTGGACCCGGAGAACTCCGCCTACTTCCCCGCCTGGGCCTCCGGCGCACCGGACTACGGAACCGGGATGCCGTCCCGCATCCCCGGCATCGGCCGCCCGCGCGTCGAACCGGGCTTCCAACCGGGCGTGGTGGACCTGGTCATCCCCATCCCCGACGCCGCCTCCGTCGCCGCACTGCACTGGCTGCACCGGCAGAACGTCAACGCCGGCCCTTCCACCGGCACCGCCGTGTGGGGAATCCACCACCTGACCACCGCACTGCGCGAACCGGGCCCTTTCGCCACCATCATCGCCGACAGCGGAACCCCCTACCACAACACCTACCTGAACCAAACCTGGCTCCAGGACCACAACCTCGACCCCACCCCCTACACCGACCAACTACACCCCTAACACCCCCACACCACTGATTCCCAACCCACCCTCATCGGACCCGCAGCCACCCCACCGAGGCTCGATGTGACATGGGTTCGGGTGCCTTAGGCTGGACGAAGCCGGCAGGCCCGGCGGGACGCTTTCCCC